>CAMCFL010000525.1 GCA_945873715.1 Akkermansia muciniphila | reverse complement strand
AGGAAAAGCGTGTGCGAACCCGGGCCCCACTCGTGGTGATAGCCCCCGAGCAGGATGGGATTCTGGGTTTCCCGGAAGCGGTAGTCGGGGCGCGCGTTGGAGAGGTCGGCATACTGGAACAGGTCGCCACCCTCGAACTCTTGATATTTCGCCAGGAAAAGGACCGAGTCCGCCGGGGTCAGTTGGGCCTTGGCGCGGGTGTACCATTCGATGCGGGAGAAGTCTTCATTGGGTCGGAAGCCCGGTTTGGAATTGTAGTCGAGGTCGAGCGCATAGCTGAGGCGGCTGAAGTTGCCGACCTGCGACGCCAGTTGCCGCCATTCGCCGCTGCCGAAGTATTCCGTGGTGGTATTGAGACCGACGCGGTTCCCGGCAAAGAGCCGGGAGTATTCGTTCTGGGAAAGGTTCTGGGAAAGCGGGGCGCCGTCGGTCGGGGCCAGCAGGCTGGCGAGGAGGTGTTCGTTGAACCAGACCGTCTCATTGCGCAGGTTGAACCGGGTGGGATCGCGGAGCGCGTTGTAACTGGAGGCCAGGTTGAGGTGCGCCGAGTGACTGGAGTAGTCGAATGCCACGGCCCGTGCGGATTCACGTCGGCTGACGTCGGATAGGTCGGCCAGTTCATAGACATTGGCGAGGTTTGCGCTGCGCACGGCGGCGTCCTGGTCCAGCAGCAGGCGCGAGCGATAGACGGCGCGCTGATCGTTGAGGTCCCGGCTGGATTCCAGCTCGCTGATGGCGTCGGCGAGTTCGTAGCGGCGGTACCGAAGAAGCGCGGTATACAGGCCCGTCGTCGGATCCAGTGGATCCAGTTCGCGGGCCCGGGTCAGTTCCTCCAGTGCCCGGGTGTCATCCTTCTCCTCGGCGAAGGCCTTGGCCAGATAACTCCGGAGCACCGAACGCAACGGATCCAGCGCCGCCGCCATTTCGAGATCGAGTCGTCCGCCGCTACGGTCACCTGTCCGGAACCGAACCAACCCTCTTCCCAGCCATGCTTCCGGCAAGGCTGGATCCAGTTGCAGGGCTTCATCAAAGCGGACCCGCGACTCGGCGAAGCGGCCATGCGCCGCGAGAAGGAATCCGTCGAGGGCGACGGCATCCGCGTTGCGCGGGCTGAGTTCGAGGGCCTGGGCGAGGAACTCGCGTGCCGTCGAAACCCGGCCGTGTGCGAACTCGAGCGCAGCCGCCCGTGCATGCGCGAACCCGAATCCGGGGGCATCCTTCACCGCGTCCCGGGCCAACTCGCGGGCTTCGTCGAGTTGTCCGCGCGACTGCAGTCGGTACGACTCGGCGAGCCGTTCCGTGACCGAGAGGCGCGGACGGATCCGTCCGGCCTGGGGATCAGGATCGAACCGGGCTGCACCGAGCACGGTACGGAGGGCATCCCGGAGCGGAACCAAAGGGGAGGCGGAGTCGATCCGCGCCGCGTATTGTTCGAATCCCGGGACGTCACCGGCCCCCAGATGCAGGGCGGCGCGAAGGAGTCGGGTGGAATCCGAGGAGGGTTCACCCAGCGCGCGGGCGGCTCCCAGCGCGGGCAGCAGCGCACCGGAACGGTACAGGGCCAGTGCCGGTTGCCATCGGGCGGCTTCCTCCGGTGATAGTTTCACGTCCGCCGGGTCCAACACCGCAGGGTAATGCAGGATCCATTGGATGGCGGTGCGATTGGTTCCGGCCAGTGACGGTGAGCGGGTCGGGGCCGAATGGGCATCGGCCTGGATGACATCGCCCGTGCGGGCGAGGATGCGGCCGGCGGCATTCGTCATCTCCACGCTGCCGTCATAGAGGACGAGTTCCATCCGTTCTTCCGCGTCCACTGTGACGGCGAACTCGGTTCCCCGGATGATCGCGGAAGTCCCAGCTCCGCGGACCTCGACGTCCTCGGGGTCATCGCGGTGGAAGATGGACATCACGCCCCGCAGGAGTTCGATGACCGAGCGGTTGTTCTCCTCGGTGATGCGAAGCCGGCCCAGTTCGTCGATGTGCGTCACGGTGGCATCGCGAAGGCGGAGGGTGGCCCGGCTGTTCTCGCCCGTGCGCAGGCGATCGCCGGCCTGGAGCACCTGATTTGTCTGGGCTGGATCCCAGGCGGTGGCGCCGGCACGGGAAAGTTCCACCTGACCCTTGAGCGCGATCAGGGTGGCCCCGCTCAGGGCGGGTGCGGCGGACGCCGGAACGAACACCCCGGCAAGGCCAAGGAGGACCAGTCCGATGGAGTCGATCGGTCGGATCCTTCTGATTCTGTTCAGTGAGGCCTGCATGGGATGGGGAGGGATCAGCGGCTTACGGCTCTCAGGAAGGCGCCGCCATCCTGGGTGCCGGTCGGCATCGTGAACTGGAACGGGGCGGCGTTGGTGAAGATCGGGGTCCACTGAAAGAGGTCGGGACTGGACTCGATGACGTAGCGGACACCGGTCGTCCCCGAGACATCGAAGCGGAGCGAACCGGATTCCAGAAGGGTGAATGCGGAAAGCAGGGCGGATTCGGTGACCACCGTGCGGCCCAAAGCGATCACCCGGAACGACCGTGTCACCGGGGCGATCCCGTCGGTGACCTGGACCGTGACGTCGTTGGTGCTGGGGCGCTGCGCGGTCGTCGGAGTCCAGGTCACGATGCCGGTTGCACTCACCGCGAGACCTTCAGGTCCGCTCACGCGGCTGAAGATCAGCATCTGGACCGGCAGATCGTCGTCCGTGGCGCTCAGCGTCAGGTTCAACGCCGTCAACTCGTCCACGGCCTGGTCGGACACTGCGGCCAGCAGGGGAGCCACGTTCACCTCGGTGACGATGACGGTGAAGCGGTTGGTCACACTCGACACCCCATCGGAGACGGCGACGCTCACTTCATTGGTCGAAGGTCCCTGGTCTTCGCCCGGCACCCAACCGAACACTCCGTTGGTCACGCCGGCTCCGGTCGGAAGGTCACCCACCACCCGATAGGTGAGCGGCGGAGGCGGGACGGCTTCGTGCGTCGCTCCCAGCACGATGGAGAGCAGGGTGCCCTCGGCGATCACCCGGTCGGCGATGGGCGGGAAGCTCAGTCCGTAGGGCTCGTAGACGACGGAAACTTCGTTGGTGAGATTGCCGACGATCGAGAGATCGCGCGGTGCCGGAGTGCGGAAGCCGGCGAGCGGCTTGAAATAAAGGCGAACGGGACCCGCGGCAAGAGTGATGGCCTGGCCGTCAGGGAGGTATTCCATCGTGTTGGTGAAGCGCCATCCAGCGGCGGCCGCGCGGGCGGCGTCGGGTTGGAGGCGGACCCGGATCTGTCCGAAGCGGGCCAGCCCACCGA
>CAMCFL010000524.1 GCA_945873715.1 Akkermansia muciniphila | reverse complement strand
TGGCATTCCTCCAGGTGGGGCGTACCCCTGGGGACATCACTTCCAGCACCGTCCGCGCCGTCTCCGTCGATGGAACCGCCACTGCCGGAGTCGATTTCGTGGCAGTCGATCAGGTCCTGACCTTCGGGCCGGGTGCCGTTTCGCAACTGCTGGTGGTTGAGTTCCCGCCCACGCCCCGCGTGGATGGGCTTCCCCGTTCGTTCACCATCGAACTGCGGGACCCGGTCAACGCGCTGATCGGCATTCCCTCGGTCATCACTTTCAATCTGACCCCCGAACCACCCCAGGCCGACCTGCAGGTGACCGTGGCGGCCAATCCCCCGACGACCAATATCACGGAGAAGATCACCTTCACCGTGACCCTGGAAAATCTCGGGCCGAACAACGCCAAGGACATCGTGCTGGATGCCGTGCTGCCAGCCGGCCTGACGCTCGACTCGCACAAGGCGGCTCCCGGGTCCGTCTATACCCCGGCCACCGGTGTCTGGAGTGTCCCGGCGCTGAACAACGGGGCGGTGCGTTCACCCAGGTCGCGTCGATCCGATCTTCCAAGCCGCGCGATCCGGTCGCCGGCAACAGCCGGGCTGAGGTCGTCGCGTTCTTTGCCGGCTATTCGGCCTGCGGCATCGCCCGCGTCTGCAACAACATCACCAACCTGCCCAATCCCAACGCCACGGTCGTCCTCGATGGACCGCTCAAACTCAACGGCCGTACCGACGCCCTGGGTGCCTTCTGCTTCACCAACCTCCTTCCCGGCAAATACACGATCACCATCACGCCCGCCGATCCCGCCTCGGGCATCGATGTCTGGTCGGAAACCGTGGACGTCGGTCCCGCCGGCGATCCGATCAATGCCACTGCGGTCTGGCTCGCCCTGGTTGGGCGCGTGACGCTCGGCACCAACGGACCGCCCATCGCCGGCCTGACGGTCGAAGCGGTCAGCGGTGCCGAGAAGAAGACGGCCGTCACCGATGCCAAGGGCGAGCACCGGATCGTTCCCCTGGGGAAGAAGACCTACGACATCACGATCCTGAATCTTCCGGCCGGCCTGACCGCGAAGCCCGCCAAGGCCACCATTGATCCCACCACCCACTTTGATTCCTGCCCGCCACGCGCCGACTTCGTCCTGACCGGCAAGTTCAAGATCAGCGGCCTGGTCCGGGCCTGCAACGCCAGGGGCGGGCCGTTGGCCTCTGCCGTCGTCACCCTCACCGGCAAGGATCTAACCGTCACCCAGGAGGTGCGCACCGGACCGGACGGCCGCTACTCCTTCCCCAATTTGCCTCCCGGCAAGTACACGGTGGCCATCTCGCATCCCACCCACACCTTCGCCCCCCGTCAGGTGGACATCACGCTCGACAAGGCGGACGTCACCCAGAACTTCATCGGCGACCCGACCCAGTCGTTGGGCGGACGGATCGTGATGGGCAATGGTCAACCTTTCCCCGGAGTCGAAGTCGTCGTCCTCGAAGCCCAGCAGGGGCGGCCGCCGATCCGTCGCACCACGACGACCGACAGCCGGGGTGAATTCGTGTTCGCCGGGCTACCGGCGGGATTGTTCGACATCACGCCCACGCCACCGGATGGCTCGTTCACCTTCACGCCGGCCTTCTTCCGGTTCACTCTGGGTGGACCGGCAGGGAACTGCGGCAACTTCTTCACCTTCCGCGCCAATCGGAATGCCGTGGAGATCGTCGCGATCGAGGCGGTCCAGGTGATCCAGGACTGGCAGAACAACGTTCCGCTGGTGCAGGACAAGGCCACGCTCGTCCGGGCGTTCCTGAAACCCGCCGGAACCAATCGTACCCCGGTCGTCGTCAACAACGCCCGACTCCGCGTCGAGCGCGAAGGCAGATCAGGCGGGAGCGATCACCTTCACTTCAGGGAAACAGGTCCGATAACGCCCCCGCATCGCGGGTCAACAAGGTCAGGCCTGCGAGCTGGGCATGGGCTCCGACGTAGAAGTCGCCCAGGATTCGTTCCCACTTCCCGCCGAGACGCCGATAACGGGCGAACGCCTTGCCAGCCTAGAACGCCGCCTCGTACGGCAGCGACAGCATCTGCATCCCAACAGGCAGGTCGGACAACAGATCGGCTGAGTTCGCATAGCCGTAGGCGCACTCGGCGAAGATGATCGGGTTGATCGCAACCGGCCCTGAATCAGCCGCCTCTACCAAACGTGCGGACGACCACTCCAGCCAGCGTTCGTCGGCCGTGACCAGGTCGAGGATGACGTTGGAATCGATCAGCGTCATGGCCTCAACCGCGGACGGCCTTCATCACTTCCTCCGTGCGGAATTGACCCCGCCGCCGTCCGGTCATGTGTTCGACCATTTCCTTACCCGTGCTCGGGGCTTCCGCAGCGGCGATCAGACGGGCGACAAAGCCACCTGTGGAGATCCGGATCTCCTGCCCCATTGCCGCCTTCCGGACCAGTTCACCGAGGATCGGCTTGGCTTCGCTCACCAACATCGTCTTCATGAGAGGCAAGGTAGTTCGAAATCAGACCGTTACCAGTCCGGACGCGCCCCGCCCATTTCAGACCAATAACGGATGGCGGCGGGATTCGGGTTCTGCATTACTCACCGGCCGAACGCACATGAGCACGAAGAAGAAGATCCTGATCGTGGAAGACCAGGTGCCGATGCGGCGTAACATCGCTCTCCTCCTCGAAATGGAAGGCTTCGAGGTCGTGACCGCCGGCAATGGCGTCACCGGAGTCGAAGCCGCCCGACGCGAGCATCCGGATCTCGTCCTCTGCGACGTCATGATGCCCGAGATGGATGGCTACGGGGTCGTGCAGGCGCTCCGCGCCGACAAGGATCTAGCCTCGATCCCGTTCGTCTTCCTGACCGCCAAGGGCGACAAGGCCGATATCCGCATCGGCATGAACTTCGGTGCCGACGATTACCTCACCAAGCCGGTGATCCGCGAGGATCTGCTGGCGGCGGTGCATGCGCGTCTTGCCCGGGCGGAAACCTTCGACGAACGGATGCAGGACGCGGTCGCGAAGGCCGGCGGCGGGTTCAACCCGGACTTCCGCTCACCCGGCCCGTTGCAACGTGAGTTCGGTCTGACCGCCCGCGAGGCCGAGGTCCTGCTCTGGGTCGCCCAGGGCAAGAGCAACCTCGATGTCGCCACCATCCTCGGCATGTCCGACAAGACGGTGAAACAACACATGGGAAGCATCTTTCAGAAGATGGGCGTCGAAGGCCGCAACGCGGCATCCCTCCGGGCCGTTGAAGTCCTCGGGAAGCCACCGGGAATGCGGACCGCCTGAGAGTTCCCAGTTCC
>CAMCFL010000523.1 GCA_945873715.1 Akkermansia muciniphila | reverse complement strand
AAGCCTTCCATCGATGCCTCCGCATGTGTTCAGGCTATCAGCCGGCGATGGGGCGCGGGAAGAGGGACACTTTGCAAAGTGTGATCCGACGGCGGGTGCCTCTTGAGTTTGTCATGGATGTAGGCTGCCCTCAGGCGGCGATGTGAAAGCGCCCGCTGAGGGCAGCGGGCCTACAATCGTGTCAACAAACTCAAGATGCACCCTCCGACCGCCCCCGCGGCCCTTCCTCTTCCCGGAAAGGAGAAACCTGGCGGACTGTGGAAGTCCGCCAGGCCAGTTTGCATGAAGCAACGCGTCAGGCCTGTTCGCCCAGCGCGGTCGAGGATGGAGGCAGGAACGGTGCGCCAGGCCAGAGTGGCGGCGCGGAGGGACCCAAGTCAGCCTGTTGCCAATCTGTCCTGGGAGGTTCCACGCCGGAGAAAAAGCATGGGGAATGCCAAGCGCCATTCTGAATCCTACCCCGATCCATTGAGCCCAACATCACCCCGCCTCCGACCAATTCGCGACAGCCTGAGCCTTTTGAACCAGTCAGCCCGGATCATCTGGATCTCTGGATCGGACAAGCGACCAAACGCTTCGCACCGAACGCTCAGCCTGAGACGCGGAGCGGTCAGGTACCGGCGGGCCGCCGGCACCTCCGCCCCTTCTTCCTGCTGGGGCGACCGGCAGCTTGCCGGTCCATGTCGAAGCGCATCGCCAGGCCTGCCGCCACCCCGGGTTCGTGGACGCCAACCGCATCCATCAGGCAGCCTGACCCGCGACGGGCTACCGTCCCATCTGCCCTGTACCGCGGCATTCGTGGGCCATCCTCCCCACTACCTGGCACGCCGCAAATTCGGGCACCGGAGGTGTCCCGGAGACTAGCCGGCGGTCGCCCGACCGCCGGATTGCCAATCTCAAAAGCCCATCGCCCCCGGAGGGGTCGCGCAGGCCAGAGAAGCCCTCACAGCACCGCCCTTGAAGACGGGTGGACGATTCGCCCGTCCGTAGCCGGGGAGCGGCGTGGGAGGTTCGGCACCCGCGTGACTCGCCTCATCCCCGGATCACGGGTGTTTGAATGCCCCAACGACCGCATCATGCATCTCAGTCTCTACCTCCTCCCGTGTGCGCCCAGTGGCAACGAAACCCGGCAAGACCGGTGAGTCCGCCGAGAAGCCCGTGGCAGTCTCCTAGATCATGATCAGATATCGGCCTATTTCAGTCCTGACTGTTTGAGAATGCTGTTCCACTTTGGTGTTGGGTGACTCCTTCATAATCATCTCTTTACTGTCCCCTGGAAACGAAATACCCGGTCGAAATAGGGTATCGGCATGTTCGTGACCATCGGGTAACCAACAACGGTAAAGTCTCCATGCGAAGCAACGAGCTTCCGCCACTCCTCAGCGCCAAGCTGGGCTTGGTTCGTCGTAAACGTGGCAGAGCCGCCAACGACGTCTGATGACGGTATAACCCGGCGAACCTCGCCAACATGAATCACCGGCGGTCCAGAACCAACGACGACCATCGTGTTCGTGTCAACCGTCAGTGGGACTTGTC
Source organism: Akkermansia muciniphila (assembly GCA_945873715.1). GTDB lineage: Bacteria > Verrucomicrobiota > Verrucomicrobiia > Limisphaerales > UBA9464 > UBA6176. The sequence continues at coordinate 1,760 of CAMCFL010000523.1, read as the reverse complement.
CTTGAATGACATATCGGTCATACAGACCGACCTCGAAGGAGTAATCCCAACCGAACCGCCCCTCACCAACCGACGTGTGACCGCCTGAGAAAAGCTGATCAAACTCGCGGGCGACCGCGACTGTCTGGCGAGCACTCGCAAGCACCGCATTGCGCTGGGTCTCCAGATGCTGACCACCTATCAATATCGCCGGCCGTCGAGCGTTGTGGTTGTCGCAACCAGCCGCCGCGAGGAAGAATGCGAGTGCCAGAATGGTGGTGTGCCGTTGCATGTCGCGAGATGAATAACGATCAGCCCAGGGACACCGTGCCCCAACCGCAAGAATCCGAACAGCGCGCAATCCCGGCGTTCCGTGGAGCGACCTGTGGGGCAGCCGCAACAACACGGACGAGCATCGCGATAATGTCCCCGAAGAACAGAATCTCGACGATGCCTCCAAGAAGCAGCAACGGTACGATCAAGTAGAGGACGCCTATCGGCAACCTGTCCCATTTGCAAAGCCCGTAGCCAACGATCCCGACGACTCCAGACCCGGCCACAATGAACCAGGCAATCACGCTGGGAAACCACGTGCCCTTGTTGCTTGTCCCGAGAATGGCCACAAGAAGGCAGACGCAACCCACAGCCGAAGCCAGCTTGGTCAGGCGCACGGGATTGTTCCGTATGGCGGTCTTGTATTTGTCCATGATCGGCTGGCCTGACCGGAGATCGGTAACCTTGGGCATGGTTGGACGTCGCAGGCGGGCAACGACTTAAGGATTCCCCGCAGGCTTGGGTGACTGATAACAGGGTGGGCAGTAGCAGCAAGGGGCATCTGGACCCCAACTCAAACCGATTGCGGCAAGAGTGGGGAACGGCCGCGGAGAAGCGGAGTTCCGACGAAGCCGGCCTTTGAACGAAGCCGGGAACCGGACCGTCGTCCGGCGCAGGAGCGTCCTGGAGTGCGGGCAGCGTCCGCTGCCGCTTTCGCCCGCTTCGTCCCGTCGCAACGCGACGAATCCCTCCGGCCCTTGGTCCGCGCCGCGAGGGTTGGACACGGATCCACGCGAGGACGCTTCGCGGGATGTGGGGAGGCGCGATCCCTCCGGGATCGATGGCGGCCTGCATGGGAGATCCGGCGGTCGGACGACCGCCGGCCACCTTCCGTGACGCCTCCGGCGTCCAGACGGGGAGCCGAGTCACGAGTTTTGCCGACAAATCACGCCCAGCACACGAACCCTGGAAGAGCCTGCGTCTGGCCTCTCTGCGCTCCGCACGCACGCCCGGACGCTGCCGCGCAAGTGACCGGTCCGCCTCCAAGATGCGGTTCAGGCCCGGGTTTGTTTGTACTACGCACCCCCGCTTCTCCGCTTCTCCGCGGCGGTCTTCATCCCAGCCACCCACGGGGCCTCAATCCGGTGCGAACGCCAGGCCCCGCGGTCCGCCGGCCCCCCCACTGATCCAGAGCGCCTGTTCGCCGAGACCCGTTTTCAGGGTTGAATCCCGGCCCTTGCCCCGGATGCTCTCCACATGGCCACTTCGTTGTTCCGTGGATCCCTGTCCCTTGCCGTCCGTCGGGTGGCGGGCCTTGCCTGCACCCTGTTGATTCCGTCCGCGTACGCGGCGGGCCTGGAGTTGAAGGACGGCGATCGCGTGGTTTTTCTGGGCGACACCTTCCTGGAGCGGGAGAGCGACTACGGACATCTGGAGGCGGCGCTGACCCGCAAGTTCTCCGATCGCAACGTCACCTTCCGCAATCTCGCTTGGGCCGGCGACACCCC
>CAMCFL010000522.1 GCA_945873715.1 Akkermansia muciniphila | reverse complement strand
ACCTTCCCGCCAATTATCATAACGGCGCCTGCGGATTCTCCTTCGCCGATGGCCATGCCGAGATCCGGAAGTGGCTCGATCCGGACACCCTCTCAAGAAAGATCGCAGCCAGTCCGAAAGGACCGCGGGACGTCCCCTGGATCCAACTCCGCACCTCCGCCCCCATCAAGACGGATGCACCGTGGCCGCCGTGAGGCGGCTCAGGTTCGTTCCGCCTGCTTTTCAAGGCCCGTTGCCGCCGGCGGACGATCCTCTTCCAGATCAAAGCGCGGTGATGGCGTACTGGATCCAGGTCCGGACCAGACGCTGGATCCCCGCGTCACGGAAGGCGGGTTCGTGCTGTACACCGGGCGCGTTCACCTGAGGGTGCGTCGAGAAGTCCACCGTGCCTGAGGTCGTCATCGTGGTCGTCATCGTGGTCGTCATCGTGGTCGTCTCGGACGGCGGAAAGAGCGCGCATCCACTCAGCCGCGGCACCGTTTCATCCCCATGCAACCCATGACCCACCGGCGCGGTGGACGGCGCATCGGGAATCCGGGGAGTGGGATCAAACCCACGCCGAATGAGATCGTTGATCTCATCCAGAACCACTCGGTTCCCCGCAGCGTCGGTCGCGAACTGCTGTTCGAAGCACATCCCATCTCCTGCGGAGACGAGGTCCGTCTCGTAAGACACCGGCGGACAATCGAAATGGGCGGTGTGATCGGTGTTCAATCCAGAACCATAGAACGCCCAGGTCTTCTCCTCGAACTTCCATCGGCCGAGGGCCCCGTGAAAGCTCTCGATTCCCCGGACCCGTGAACTGAGATCATTGCGCACCGCGGCCGGCAGCGTGGAGCGGACTATCCCCGGCGGACGCGCGGTCTCATCGCGGCCGAAGACGTTGTACACGCTCTCGGTCACCGCGTGGACCGTGCTCCGGCCCTCCTCGAACTCCGTCCAGGTGATCATCCCGGCACCGGCGGCGGCACAGGCATCACGCAGCAGGTTGGACGGCAGCAACTGCATCGGGCCGGGGCAACGGCTGAGGATCGTGCTCATGTCCCAGGCTTCAGGGCCGATGATGTTGCGGAAGATCATCGCTTCGAATCCGCTGCCATCGATGGGTGAGAAGACGCCGGTGACCATCCGCCGATACAGCAGGGGGCCACCCGTGGCCGGTTGCACCCCGTGGAGGACAGCGATCGTCTTCTCGCGGAGCGCGGCACACTGCTTGAGCGCCATGCGCGTCACCAGGCCGCCCATGCTGTGCGTGATCAGGATGCACTGATCCGTATTGGCGTGCCCGAGAAGCCCGGTCGCCCCGTATCGGTCCTGGTCGAAAATGGCCCTGCGCCCCCCCGAATCCTGCGACGACCCAACGATGTCGGCGGCCATCTGGAGCCCGATCTGGGCGATCGGCTGGCGCCAATCGTAGCCATCCGCATACAACGGAGTCTGGTTGGCCCCGAAACTCCAGCCGTCCGCCGCCTCCAGGAACCCGCCATAAGACGCCCACCGCACCCCGCCCCACCCCCGGGCGACCCGGGCCTCGTGCTCGGAATCAAATTCATCCGCCGGATCACGCATCACCACCCCGCGCCTCGCCTGATCCAGGAGGCGTCGCTTGTCATCGCTGTTGGCCCAGGCCCAACCCAGCATGTTGCCGATCGGACGATCCGGATCCCACGCATCGTCATCGTCGGTCAGGGCGATGAGCGAGACACCAAACCATCCGGAACCCGTCGGTCCACCGCCACTGCCACTGTCACCGGAAGCTCCCGTCCCAACCCAGTACCAGGGCGTCAGAGGATGGCTGCTGTTCTTCTGTGTCAACCTGACGGTGCTGGGACCTCTGCTCACCATTGTCTCTGTGGTATCGAGCTTTGCTGTGTCCCGGGAGTAATTCACGGAGTACCCCGGATTGCTGGCCGTGATGATCATCGACTCCGTCCTGAGTCTGGGAGTTACCGGCTTCGGGCTCTTTGCCGGCATCCAGCTCTGGCGGATACGCCCCGGTGCCGTCCTGACGGCAAAGCGGTACCTCTTTTGCGCGCTCATGTGGCAGGCAGTCGAGATCGGCCTCCCAGGGATGAACGGCCGCCCGCGGAAGACATCCGCACCATGGTGACCGCAAACGGGGTGAATGCGGTGAGGGCGTTGATCCCCTTTGCGATCTGGTACTCGTACCTGAACCGATCGAAGCGGGTCCGGGCCACCTACGCGTCGTAGCCGTATCCAACGTCCCTTCTCCGCGACCTCCGCGCCTCCGCGTGAACCGGTCCCCCGTTTCAGCCGCATGGATCCGGCTCAGGCACTTGAAGCTTGGAACTGGGAACTCCGAGGCAACTCCTTGCCCCGTCCCTGCCGGGCGGATACGGTCCCCGCGGTTTCCAAACGGGAACCGGTAACACAGCGACTCACGATTTATGGCGAAGCTTTCCGTGCGCGACCTTGATGTCGCCGGCAAACGCGTTTTCATGCGCGTCGATTACAACGTGCCGATGGAGGAGAAGAACGGCGTGATGGTCATCAATGACACCACCCGCATCAAGGAGACCCTCCCGACGCTCCAGTTGCTCACCTCGAAGGGTGCCCGCCTGATCCTCGCCGCACACCTCGGCCGCCCGGACGGCAAGCGCGAAGCCTCGATGAGCCTGCGTCCGGTGGCCGAGAAACTCGCGGAAATGCTGGGGAAACCAGTCGCTTTCGTCGATGAGACGGTGGGTGAGAAGGCCGAGGCCGCCGCAAACGCCCTGACCGATGGCCAGATCCTGGTCCTGGAAAACGTCCGGTTCCACGCCGAGGAAGAGGCCAATGACCCCGTGTTCGCCGCCCGCCTGGCGCGCCTGGCCGACCTCTACGTCAACGACGCCTTCGGGGCCGCCCACCGCGCCCATGCCTCCACCAGTGGCGTGGCCCGGATCATCCGCGCCTGGGGTGGCAAATGCGCCGCCGGCCTCCTGATGGAACGGGAACTGAAGTTCCTCGGCGAAGAACTCGACCAACCAGCCCGACCCTTCGTCGTGATCCTCGGCGGTGCCAAGGTTTCCGATAAGATCAAGGTGATCGACCGGTTGCTCGAAAAGGCCGACACCATCCTCATCGGCGGTGCCATGGCCTACACCTTCAAGCTGGCCCACGGCGGCAAGACCGGGAAATCCCTGATCGAGAAGGATCACACCGGCACCGCCCTCGCCGCCGAAGCCAAGGCCGCCCAGCGCGGCGTGAAGTTCCTCCTCCCCACCGACACCGTCGTCGCCGACCTCCGGGACACCGGCAAACTCAACAAGAAGGGCCGGGCGATCCTGGAACCGATCAATCC
>CAMCFL010000521.1 GCA_945873715.1 Akkermansia muciniphila | reverse complement strand
CCTGGATCGCGGTGCGTGCCGCCTCCTGGTCTCCCTCCGGGCGACGCCTGGCGTTGGTGACCGAGCGCACGGTTCATGTCTGGTCGGGGGAGACGGGGGTGTGGATCGCTTCCACTGCCGTCGGCGAGGACGTGGATCGACTGGCCTTCGAGGGCGAGAACCGTCTGCGGCTGGGGCGGAGTCGCACGTCCGGCGTGGCCTCCTGGGATTTCGAGTCACGTTATCTGCTCTCCGCGACCCTCGGTTCTGGAGGGGATGATTCCCCGTTGGCGGACCGGGTGAACGCGCTGGCGTTCCGGCCCGATGGCCTGCGTCTGGCCAGCGGTTCAGGAGAACCCACCCGGGGTGGCGAAGTGCGCGTCTGGGATCCGACCACCGGACGGCATCTGTACGGCTTCACCAATGTCCATTCGGACGCCGTGCTGGCGCTGGCATGGTCGCCGGATGGTTCACGACTGGCCAGCGGCGGAGCCGATCGTTTCGCACGGGTGATCGAGGTGGCGGACGGACGGGTGGTCGCCTCGCTGGAGGGGCACACTGGACATGTGCTGGCCGTTTCCTGGCGGGCCGATGGCCGGGTGCTGGCGACGGGGAGTGCGGATCTGGCGGTGAAATTCTGGACGCTCGGCAGTGCGGATCGGGCGAAGACCGTCACCGGCTTCGGCAAGGAGATCGTCGCGGTCTGTCACCTGGGAACCGGCGGCGACGTGGTGGCCGTGCCCGGCGAAGCCGACTTCGTGCGCGTGACTGAAGCGGGCGAGAAACCCTCGACGCTTCCGGGTTCACGGGAGTTCCAGCATGCCGCGGCCGTTTCCTATGATGGTCGCTGGCTTCTGGCGGGCGGACAGGATGGGGTGCTCCGTGCCTGGGATATCGAGACGCGCAAGGTCCGACGGGAACTGGGGCGTTGACGCCGGGCGTCGGGTGGGGTTGGAGTGAGTCAACGGGCGGCGGTTGCCGCCCGGATGAAGCTGAAATCCAATTCTCCATGAAACCCCTGCATTATCTCGGTGCACTCACGGCCGCAGTCGCCATCACCTTCGCCGGTTGCTCGAAGGACGGATCCATCGACACCTCCAAGGTGGAGTCGACCTTCTCGGCGGCTGAACCCTCGACCAAGTCCCAGGTGGACCAGATTGTCACGGCCGTGAAGGCCGGTGATTTCGCGGCCGCCTCCGCGCCCCTTCAGGCCCTCGCCTCCAACGCGAAGCTCACTCCTGACCAGCAGCAGGCCATCAAGGACCTGATGACCCAGGTCCAGGAGAAGGTGAAGGAAGCCGCGGCCAAGATGGCCGAGCAGACCGCCGAGACCGTCAAGAAGGCCCAGGAGGGTGCCGGCGATGCCCTGAAGAACCTCGGTGACAAGGTGAAGCCGTAATCCGGGATGTCTCTCGTCGCCGTCGAACATCTGAAGTTGGACCTGGCCACTGAATCCGGCTGGGTACGGGTGCTCGACGGCGTTGACCTTCGGTTGGAACCCGGCGTGATCCACGCCCTGGTCGGTGAGAGCGGCAGCGGCAAGTCCATCACTGCCCTGACCCTTTCCCGACTCCTTCCCGACTCCCTCGCCCGCCGCACCGGCGGGCGGGTGGTGGTCGAGGGACAGGACGTTTTCTCCCTCGACCGCACCGGCCTCCAGCGCCTCCGGGGTTCGGTCATCAGTTATGTCTTCCAGGAGCCAGCCATAGCCCTGAACCCGGTGATGCGCATCGGGGATCAGATTCTCGAGACCCTCGCCCTGCACCGTCCGGCCGAGGCTACTTCCGCCGAGGTCGAACGTTGGCTCGTCCGCGTGGGAATTCCATCACCCGCAGTCCGGGCCCGGCAGTATCCCCATGAACTCTCCGGGGGCATGCAGCAGCGCGTGATGATCGCCATGGCCCTCGCTCCGCGTCCCCGCCTCTTGGTGGCGGACGAACCCACGACGGCACTCGATGTCACCATCCAGGCCCAGATCCTCGATCTCCTGCGCGAACTGCGCCGTGAACTCGGCATGGCCATCCTCCTCATCACCCACAATCTCGGGGTGGTCGGCGAGATCGCCGATGAAGTCTCCGTGATGTACGCCGGGCAGGTGGTCGAGAACGGGCCCGCGTCTGCCGTTCTGCGACGTCCCGCCCATCCGTACACCGCCGCCCTGCTCGCTTCCGTCCCCCGTCTGGGTGCCCGACTCGATGCGCTCGAATCCATTCCCGGCACGGTGCCGTCGCTCGGTGCATGGTCGTCCGGTTGCCGGTTTCACCCGCGTTGTCCCAAGGCGGTGGCTGACTGCTGCCGGGAGCATCCGATCCTGCGCGACCTCGGTCATGCCCGCACCGCGCGCTGCCCGTTTGCCGTTGGGGATGCCGCCACATGAATCCTCCCGCCGCAGTGATCTATCCGCAGATGGCGCAGATCACGCAGATGAGGAGGTCCTTGGGGACGTCCATGGCTCGAACGCGCTCGCAAGCGGGAGGTGAGCAGAATTCTCCGAGCAATCCCTTCGTGATCTGCGTCATCTGCGGATAGACCTCCGTTCTCAGTATGAACCTCCTCGAAGTTCAGGATCTGTCGGTGCATTTCCCGGTGCAGCCGGATTGGCTCGGACGTCCCGGCGCCGTGGTGCGTGCCGTTGACGGAGTCTCCTTCACCGTGCGCCCGGGCGAGACCGTTGGCTTGGTCGGTGAGAGCGGTTGCGGCAAGAGCACCCTCGGCCGCGCCATCGTCCGACTGGAATCGCCCACGGCCGGCAGCATCCACTTCGAAGGTCGCGATCTGTCCAAGCTTTCCGGAGCGGAACTTCGCGCTGCCCGGCAGCGGCTCCAGATGATTTTCCAGGATCCTTATGGATCCCTCGATCCCCGCTGGACGGCCGGTGAGATCGTCGGGGAGGCCCTGCTTCTCCGGGAGGACCGCGGGACGTCCGCCGCGCGACGCGACCGCGTGGCCGGATTGCTGTGCGACGTCGGGCTCGATCCCGCGGTGATGTCGCGTTACCCGCACGAGTTCAGTGGCGGACAACGCCAACGACTCGGCATTGCCCGGGCCCTGGCGGTCGAACCCCGGTTGCTCGTATGCGACGAGGTGGTCAGCGCCCTGGATGTCTCGGTTCAGGCGCAGGTGGTGAACCTGCTGGCGTCGCTCCAACAGGCCCGCGGCCTGGCCTACCTGTTCATCGCCCATGACCTTGCGGTCGTGGAGCACCTGAGCCATCGAATCCTGGTGATGTACCTCGGTCGGGTGGTCGAGTCAGGAACCCCGTCGCAAATCTGTGGAGCGCCCCTTCATCCCTATACCCAGGCGTTGATCTCGGCCGTGCCCGAGCC
>CAMCFL010000520.1 GCA_945873715.1 Akkermansia muciniphila | reverse complement strand
CTGTCGTGTCCTCTTCGACTCCGATCAAGGCCGGTGCTTTCCCGTCTACCACGGCCGTCAAATACCCGCGGAGGAGGGCCGTGACGTTGGTCTGATTCCGTGCAGCCACGACGCGGGTGGAATGGTAAAGCTGATCATCGACGCTGATCGTGATGTTTTTCACATTTCCACAGTCCCTGTGAGAGGCGGCGGAGTCAACCCGGGGTTTCGCCAGCGGCAACCGGCGGTGCAACGATCGCATTGCCAGAAGAGGGGCATGGGAATCAGGACGCTGTGGCGGCGGGGGAAGGGCTCGCTTTGGGGGTGGCCGGCGGACGGGCCAGGATCCAGGCGTTGGCGGCCAGAATGGTGGTCCCGCCCAGAACGAGGTGCAGGGTCAACGATTCGTTCTCGTAGCGGATCCCGGTGGTGCGGGAGATGAACCCGGGAACGACCAGGGTGACCAGGGCGGTGAAAACGGGTTCGGTGCAGTAAAGCAACCCGGCCTGGGTCGCGCTGATCTTCGGCTGCCAGTGGTTGGCCAGCGGGAACGTGATCAGGGTGCACAGCACGATCAACACCGCCAGCAAGCCGATGGCGGAAGTCGATCCGTAGGCGTGCAGGACCGAGGAAGGTGACGGGCCGGTGAGCAGCGCCATGGGCCAGGTGGTCAGGGCCATGACCAGGAACATCACCGTCGATGCCCGCAGCGAGTTGTTGCCGTGGAAAAGGGGGCGATCCAGCCAGAGGATCTGGCAGGTGAACAACAGGCTGCCCGCGAGGGTTTCCCATTCTCCCCGGCCAAACTGGAATTTCTCGGTGCCAAGCCCGGCCAGCACGGCAGCGCCCGCAAGGGCAAGGACGCAGGCACCCGCCACCTGGGGAGCGGGCCAGCGCAGGTGACGGAGGCAAAGCCAGACCGGGATCAGGACGCAATAGGCCTGGGTGATGAACGCCGAGGTCGAAGCCAGGGTGTAGGCCATCCCATCCATCTGCAGGACCAGGCCCAGGCCGCCGAAGAGCCCCAGGCCGCCGCCCTGCAACCATTCCAGCCGGGTGGTCCGGGCCAGGGAACGTCCGCAGACCAACGCCATGACCACGCCCGCCACGGAGAATCGGATCGCGACGCAAAGGGAGGCAAAGAAGACGGAGGGGGCAGAGGGCACCTCCACGCGGCCCACCTGTTCCAGCGCCTTCATGATGGGAAAGCTGAAGGCCCAGCAGGCACAGGTGAATACCAGGACCAGACTGGCCTTCGTTGATTCTGACAGGATCATGAAAAGCAAACTGCCGCCCGGAGAGGGCGGCAGTTTTACCGGCAATCTGCAAGAGTGGGATCGGGCCTTCCGATCAGCGCACCGGGGCGGATGTGCGTTCGGACATCCATCGGATGTCGCGGTTCCCCTTCTGGGGTTGGCGGCTGTTGTTGCTGCCGACCAAGGTACGGGCATCGGTCCACTTGCGGATCTCGGAATGGCCATCGGCGAAGGCAAAGCCGCAGGCATTGTTGTGGTAGTAGCCGGGCCAGTCGATCATCTGTTCGGTGGTGTTGTCCCAGGTCTTGTTGGCCGTGGGCGGTCCCATCACGGCAAACCCGCCGTCGTTGAGCGAGCGGTCCTCCTCGTCCACGAAGACGAAGGTGCTGGAGGGTCCTGGACTCACGAAATCAGCCAGTTTGCCGTAGGTGTACCAGGTCTTGTTCGCGGTATGACCATGGCTGCCATCCAGCCAAGGGCCATCCACCGGCGTACGGGACTGCAGCTTGTACGGGTTGGTGCCGACGGCTTGCGACATGGCGAAGGTGCGCGCGGCCGGAATCTTGGTGGAACGGAGCGCGATGTTGGTGCCGGTGTAGCGGCCCATCCGGCGGTCGGCCGGGCACTTGAAGGGTTTTTCCGAGAAACCGAGGTAAGGCGCGAGCAACGACAGTCGCCGATCCTTGAGGATGTCCGGGTTGAATTCCTGTCCACCGCCGCGGCCAGCCTGCCCCGGGCACCAGTTGGCCCCCATGGTGGTGTTGCCGTCATCGGGATTGGGCGGCAACAGGTCGTTGAAGTCGGAGGCGTAGAGTTGGATGGCCTTGATCATCTGACTGCCATTGTTCATGCAGAAGATCCCCTGGGCCTTGGTCTTGGCCTTGCCCAACGCCGGCAGGAGCATCCCTGCCAGAATGGCGATGATGGCAATGACCACCAACAATTCGATGAGCGTGAATCCGTGCCGAATCCGTTTCCTTGGGCGAGGTGTGTGCATAAGTGGAAATCAGTGGAAGGTTCTCAAGAATTCTGAGGATTTGCCCATCAGTGTCAAATCCTGATCCGGGTCCATTCAGGGCGCAGCTTGAGTTTGCCCCCGCCTGTGACCGCGGGTGTGCGGTACGCCAGAGGCGTTTCAGCGATTAGCCCGGGGTACCACCCCGGTTCATTTTCCCCCAAAATCCTACCACCCCGGAGGGGTGGCAGAGCTTCAACCCCTCCGGGGTTGACCGGACTTTTCGCGCCAGTACCCGGTGGTACCCCCGGGCTAATCGCTGCCATCCCTCCGGGATGAGAAGGTGCATCTGGTCCGGTCGCCGCATCTGGAACCGAGATTCCCGCGTGGCGCCTCGGTTCCCAGATCCTGAAAATGAAAAAGCCCGAACTGCCGGCATAGAGCGCGGCTTCGGGCTTGGTAAGAGGACGGCTTTTCGACCCTCAGCGGGCGACCGTGGTGTTGTTATAGAACCAGAAGACGTCCACCTGCGAATCCCGGGCCGGGACGTTCAGGCTGACACTCCCCACGGCGTACCTGATCACCGGACGGATGGTCGCCCCGATCCACTTGTGGATTTCGGCGTGGCCGTCGGTGAAGGAGAAGCCGCAGGCTCCGTTGTGGGTGGAGGACGGCATGTCGATGATCTGCCCGGTGGTTCCCGTCGGCCTCTCAGCTCCCGTCATGGCGTTGGCGAACGCTGCGTCGTTGATGGAGTCGGGATGTTCATCCACGAAAACCCAGGTGTTGGAGGGAAGCTGGATGTCGCTGTCCTTGGCATACGTCCGCCACCGGGTCTGGGCACCGGGCTCCTTGTTGAGCCATGAGCCATTGCCGAAAACCTGGCTCATGGAAATCGAACGACTGCGGGGCGTACCGCGGAAGTTCTTGATCTTGCCCATGGCTGCCCTGTCGGCCGGGCACTTGTACACATCGAGGCTGTTGCCGGCGTACTTGAAGAGCGGTCCCTGCACCAGGTAGGTGACGTTGCTGGAATCGGTGCCCGTGTAGGGATCGACGCTCGCTTCGCACCAGTTGACCCGCCGCAGGGGATTGTCGCCGAGGTTCTCGGCCGCCACCAGAACGT
>CAMCFL010000519.1 GCA_945873715.1 Akkermansia muciniphila | reverse complement strand
CGCGGACGCGGCATCGCGAAGCGCAAACCGGACACCAAGCCGTCCGGGCAATGGTGGGCGGAACACAAATCCGGGGAGATCGAATTGGAGGAAGCCAAGTATGCCCGCAGCACCGGTGGTTCTCGATAGCCACGCGCTCGTGGCGTACTTCCGGGACGAACCGGGAGCTGAAACCGTCGAGGCCCTGCTCGCCCGGGCCGCGGCGACCGAGCGCAACCTGCACATGACCGAGGTCAACTATGCCGAGGTCAAATACACCCTGATCCGCAAGGACGGCTGGGAGGCCTGGGTGGATTCGGCCCGCGTCCTCACCGGCCTGCCCATCGAGTTCCATCCGGCGGACCGCCGCCTGTCCGACCTCGCCGCCGAGTTCAAGGCCCGTTTCAGGATGAGCCTTGCGGACGCGTTCGCAGTCGCGCTGGCAAAGGAGAAGAAGGCCGAACTGGTCACGGGCGACCCGGAGTTCAAGGCGGTGGAGAAGGAAATCCGGATTCGCTGGCTGACCCAGCCTTGATCCCATCCGTCGCAGCTCCGGTCCACGTTCCCTGCGCGGCAGCGGCAGGGAGAAGACGTTCACGCGGAGGCGCGGAGGCCGCGGAGAGGGGACGGCCGAGACGAGCGAAAGAAGACGAACAAGGGGAACGCCCGCTGAGGGCAGCGGGCCTACATCCGGGACAACAAACCCGAGATGCACCCGGATCCGGTGTGTGCGGGAGGTCAACGTTGCCAGGCGGAGGGAGATCGGGTATTCGAACAACAAGTGGCAGCAGCGGCCCGAAGTGAGCAGCCCAGTCGGGCTGGTTGATTCACTGGGATCCTGAGCATGCCTCGCCACCCTACCATCATGCAGAACCGTTCAACGATTGTCCGTCTGGCTTCATGGCTGGCCGGGCTGGCCATCCTGGGCGGAGCAGCGGGGGGGCTTGCACTGGACGTGACGGATCCATTCACGGCCGGGTCCGCCGCGTGGAGCTCGACGGCGGGGTGGAGCTTGGTGGAGGCGGCGGATGGTTCCGTAGTGTTCCGCGGGGATTCCCAGAATGACGGTTTCGCCCGCAACCTCCAGGTGGCGCTCGGCAGTTCCTGGCGGATCGAATCGGACGTCGTATTCCGGAAGTACTACGCGGACGGCCAGGGCCGTGGGGTCGCCAGCATTGCCCTTTTTCCGGGCCTTGGTTCCGGCGTGCAGTTTCTCGCCAACATCAATCACAGGACCAACGATGCGGTCGAACTGAACGTCCAGTGGTTTGATACGTCGCGGGCCCTGTGGTTGAACTCGATCCTGACCGCTTGGCAGCCGAACCGGACCTCGACCTACCGCATCCAGCTCACGCGTCCGGCCGGGTCGGATCGAGTTTCGCTCGTGGTCTCCAGCCCAAACGGCTTCACCAATCGCATCCAATCCTCGGCCATACCTGCGGACGTCCTCAACCGGATGGGGGTTTTCGGGCTCCGGGTGAATTCAGCGCAGGTGGCATTCGACAATGTCCGGGTGATCACCCCCTACCAGTTGCCACCCGCGCCCCGCATCCTCCAGCAGCCGGTCGCCCGACGCGTCGCGGTCGGGGCCCCGGTCAGGATGCAGGTCGGGGCAGAGCCGGGCGTTCCGTTGCAGTACCAATGGTTCCGAAACGGGATCCGGATCCGGGGTGCCACCTCCAGTGAGCTCGTGCTCGACGCCGCTTTGCCGGTGCATCAGGGCGACTACACGGTGGAGGTCAGCAACGGAGAGACGACGACCCTGAGCAACCCGGCTCTGCTGACGGTGCTGGACGCCCGCCTGGGCATCGCTCCAGGCCAGCACGTCGGATTTCCCCTCCAGATCTCCGCCGCCGTCGGCCTTGCGTACACGCTCCAAGAATCCCTCGACCTCCGCACGTGGACTGATCTGGCCAACGCCGTCGGAACGGGCAACCCGGTGGTCCTGTCGGTCCCGGTCAAACCCGAAGGGCAGCAGGGCTACTATCGATTGGTTCTGCCGTGAGGGGTCCTCGAACGCAGGTCCGGGGGAGTTGCCAGTCTTGAGTTCCCAGTTGCCAGGTCCCAGTTCCCAGTTCTGGAAACGGGAAACTGGTGACTGGGATCTCCGTTCACAGGAACGATCGGTTTTCGTAGGCGAACTTGAGGAGGCTGTGGCTGCCGCTGAGGGCGAGCTTCTGGCTCATGTTCTGGCGGTGGGTCTCGACGGTGCGGACGGCGCAGCCGAGGAGGTCCGCAATCTCCTTGGAGGTACGGTCGTCGGCGATCAGACGGAGGATCTTCCTTTCGGTCGGGGTCAGGCGCTGGAGACCGGGGCGCTCGCGGTGCAGGTCGTCGGATTCGCTGCGAAGCCGGAGCAACGCGCCGGTCATGGAGGCGGTGATGAAGATCTTGCCGGCGGCCACGGCGCGGATGGCCTGGATGAGGTCTTCGGCCGCATTCTCCTTGAGCACGTAGGCATCGATCCCGAGGTCGAGGGCCTCGTTCAGGAGCGACTCATCCTCGTACATGGTGAGCAGCACGAGTTTCACCGGGGTCCGGGCGTCGCGCAGCTTTCGAGCGACCTGCAGACCGGTGAGCTTCGGCATGTGCACGTCGAGGATGGCGATGTCGGGCGACTCGCGCCCGATCAGCTCGATCACCTCCTCGCCGTTGGCCGCCTGACCGACCAGCCTGAGAGTGGGATCGGTCTCGATCACGTCGCAGAGACCCCGACGGAAGATGGGGTGATCATCGGCAATGACGATCCGTAGCGGGTTGCTCATGGGGAAGGCTTTCGGAAGGTCTGGGTTTGGGAGTCCGCGAGGATGGACGGGCGGGAGCGTGCGGTCCGGACTTCGACAATCACGCGGGTGCCGCGACCAGGTTCGGAGTCGAAGGTTGCCGTACCTCCCAGGGTCCGGGCGCGCTGGGCGATGTTGCCGAGGCCGAAGCCGGCGGCGGCAAGCAGGGTGGGATCCGGGGTCTGAAACCCGCGTCCGTCGTCACTGATGGTGAGGCGGAGGGTGTCGGCAGTCCAACGGAGTCCGACGGTGGCACTGTGTGCCTGAGAGTGTTTCACGACGTTGTTCAAGCACTCCTGCACGATGCTTCCCTCGTCGCCTCGTAGGCGTCGACGTCAGGAGACTCTGACTTCCATTCGGACGCTCCCCAGCCCACGCGCGTTCCCCGCCCGATTGAAGTGAGCCTCGTGACCTCGTCTCCTACGGGGTGGGAGGACCCTCACTTCATGGGGACGTACCATGGCCCACGCGCGCTCCCCGCCACTCCCAGGATGCGCCTGCTTCCCTCGTCGCCTCGTAGGAGACGACGTCAGGAGACTCTGACTTCCATTCGG
>CAMCFL010000518.1 GCA_945873715.1 Akkermansia muciniphila | reverse complement strand
TCGCTGACATGGCCACGCTCAAATCCAACATCCCTCCGGGTCCGCTCTCGCAGAAGTGGGAGAAACACAAGTTCAGCAGCAAGCTCATCAACCCGGCGAACAAGCGGAAATACAAGGTGATCGTCGTGGGTGCCGGACTGGCCGGGGCGAGCACTTCGGCGACCCTGGCGGAACTGGGGTACGAGGTTCACAACTTCGTCTTCCACGATTCACCGCGGCGGGCGCATTCGATCGCAGCCCAGGGCGGGATCAACGCGGCGAAGAATTACCAGAACGACGGCGATTCGGTTCACCGCCTGTTCTATGACACCATCAAGGGCGGCGATTACCGGTCCCGCGAGGCGAACGTCTATCGGTTGGCGGAAGTCTCGGTCAACATCATCGATCAATGCGCGGCGCAGGGCGTTCCGTTCGCCCGGGAATACGGCGGTCTGCTCGACAACCGTTCCTTCGGCGGGGCGCAGGTCAGCCGGACTTTCTATGCCCGCGGGCAGACGGGCCAGCAGCTGTTGCTGGGAGCCTACTCGGCGTTGTCCCGGATGATCGGATCCGGCGGGGTGAAGTCCCATACCCACTCCGAGATGCTCGACCTGGTCCTGGTCGAGGGTCATGCCAAGGGAATCATCGTCCGCAATCTGCAGACCGGAGAGATCACCCGGCATGCTGCCGATGCGGTGGTGCTGGCGACCGGGGGATACGGCAACGTGTTCAACCTTTCTACCTATGCCCGGGGATCCAACGTCACGGCCATCTGGCGGGCGTACAAGCGGGGAGCCTGCTTCGCCAATCCCTGCTACACGCAGATCCATCCCACCTGCATCCCGGTCAGCGGCGACTACCAGTCCAAGCTGACGTTGATGTCGGAATCCTTGCGCAATGACGGCCGCATCTGGGTGCCGAAGCACAAGGAAGATTGCCAGAAGCCGCCGGCGGACATCCCGGAAGAAGCGCGCGATTACTATCTGGAGCGCATGTATGTGGCGTTCGGCAACCTGGCACCGCGCGATGTTTCCAGTCGGGCGGCCAAGTATGTCTGCGACGAGGGTCGCGGGGTGGGGCCGACGGGCCTGGGGGTGTACCTCGACTTTTCGGATGCCATCAAGCGACTGGGCGAGGCGAAGATCCGGGAGCGGTACGGCAACCTGTTCGCCATCTACCACGAGATCACCGCGGAGGACGCCTACAAGGTTCCCATGCGGATCTTCCCGGCCGTCCATTATACCATGGGCGGGCTGTGGGTGGACTATAACCTGATGTCCAACATCCCGGGGTTGTTCGTGCTGGGTGAGGCGAATTTCTCCGATCACGGAGCCAACCGTCTTGGAGCCTCCGCGCTCATGCAGGGGTTGGCCGACGGCTACTTCGTGCTGCCTTCGACGATCGCGACCTACCTGGCGACGGTGAAGCCGGGCACGCGGCCTGCGGCGGACGGCACGGAGTTCAAGCAGGCCGAGGATTCGGTGCGCAAGGACACGAGCGCCTTCCTGGCGGCGAAGGGCAAGCGGACGCCTTCGAGCTTCCACAAGGAACTGGGCAAGATCCTGTGGGATTACTGCGGCATGGCCCGGACGAAGGCGGGCTTGGAGAAGGCCATCCAGTTGCTTGGGGCGCTTCGCGAGGAGTACCGGACCAATCTTCATGTCTCGGGTGAGGCCGGGGAGTGGAACCAGTCGCTCGAACAGGCGGGGCGGGTGGGCGACCTGATCGAGTTGGGCGAGTTGATGTGCCGCGACGCCCTGATGCGTGAGGAAAGTTGCGGTGGCCATTTCCGCGAGGAGTACCAATACACGGCTGACGACGAAGAGGTGAAGAAGGGCATTGTGAATGCCGGTGACGTCAAGCGGCGCGATGACCAGTTCGCCTTCGTGGCGGCCTGGGAGTACGCAGGTGCCGGAAAGGTTCCGATCCTGAACCAGGAACCGCTCAACTACGAAGAGGTCAAGATGAGCACCCGCTCGTACAAGTGACCCGGCAGCGACGAATCGAAACATCCATTTCCCCGAGCCAATGAAGGTCAAACTGAAGGTCTGGCGGCAGAAGAACCGGAACACCCAGGGCAGCTTCGTCACCTACGATTCGCCCGAGTTGAACGCCAACATGTCGTTCCTCGAGATGCTGGACGTGGTCAACGAGGTGCTCTCCAACCAGGGCGAGGATCCGATCGCCTTCGATCATGATTGCCGCGAGGGCATCTGCGGCACCTGTTCCCTGGTCATCGATGGCAAGCCTCATGGACCGCACCGCGCGGTGGCGACCTGCCAGACGTACATGCGGAGCTTCAAGGACGGCGATCTCATCACGGTCGAACCGTTCCGCGCCAAGCCGTTCCCCCTGATCAAGGATCTGGTCGTGGACCGCGCTTCCTTCGACCGGGTCCAGCAGGCGGGTGGCTTCATCAGTGTCCGGACCGGCAGTGCGCCGGATGCCAATTCGATCCCGGTTCCCAAGGAGGATGCCGATCTGGCGATGGATGCCGCCCAGTGCATTGGGTGCGGTGCGTGCGTCGCCGCCTGCAAGAACGCGTCCGCCATGCTGTTTGTCTCGGCCAAGGTTTCGCACCTGGGACTCTTGCCACAGGGTCAGCCGGAACGTTTCCGCCGGGTGAAGGCGATGGTGGAACAGATGGATTCCGAAGGGTTCGGCGGTTGCACCGTGACGGGATCCTGCGAGGCGGTCTGCCCGAAGGAGATCAGCCTGGATTTCATCGCCCGGATGAATCGGGACTACGGGATCGCGTTGATCAAGGGCGACGCCAAACAACTCGCGGGCGGCGGAGCCAGTTGAGTGAGTGCTGGACGGGGCGGATGGAAAAATCCAGAAGAGAGCATGCAGCCCTATCGACTGGGAATCCTGGGATCGGGCAAGGGCTCGAATTTCGTGGCGATTGCCGACGCCATCTGGGCGGGCGCGGTGCCTGCCGAAGTCGGCTTGGTGGTGAGCGACGTCGAAGGGGCGGGAATTCTGGATCGCGCGCGGGAGCGGGGGGTTCCGGCACGGTTCATCCCGCCGGGACGATTCCGCACCAAGCTCGATGAGGACGCGGAACCCGCCTACATCGCGGCGTTGCGGGAGGCGCAGGTCGATCTGGTGGTCCTGGCGGGATTCATGCGCATCCTGAAGGGCGAGTTTCTCCGGACGTTTTCAGGGAGGGTGGTCAACATCCATCCGTCGTTGCTTCCCTCGTTTCCCGGGTTGGAGGCGTGGAGACAGGCCTTGGATTACGGGGTCAAGGTCACGGGTTGCACCGTCCATCTGGTCGATCAGGGGATCGATACCGGACCCATCCTGGCCCAGCGGGCGGTGCCGGTGCTGGAGGG
>CAMCFL010000517.1 GCA_945873715.1 Akkermansia muciniphila | reverse complement strand
TGCCCCGACCGCCCGCTACGGCACGCCGGATGACCTGCAGTTCCTGGTCGAGACCTTCCACGACGCGGGCATCGGCGTGATCGTGGACTGGGTGCCGGCGCACTTTCCGCGCGATGACTGGGCACTGGCGCGTTACGACGGCACCGCACTGTACGAACACGAGGATCCGCGCCAGGGCGCCCATCAGGACTGGGGAACCCTGATCTTCAATTTCGGACGTCATGAGGTCCGGAATTTCCTGGCGTCGAACGCCCTCTATTGGTGCGACCGATTCCACATGGACGGCCTGCGGGTCGATGCGGTCGCCTCGATGCTCTACCTCGATTACTCGCGCAAGGAAGGCGAGTGGGTGCCCAACAAGTATGGCGGCCGGGAGAACCTGGAAGCCGTCGGATTCCTCCGGCACCTGAACCACGTGGTGCAGACCGAGCACCCGGGCGTGGTGACCATCGCCGAGGAAAGTACCGCCTGGCCGATGGTGTCGCGTCCGCCCTGGCTGGGTGGTCTCGGGTTCAACCTGAAGTGGAACATGGGCTGGATGCACGACACCCTGGACTACTTCAAACGCGATCCCATCCATCGCCGGTACCATCAGAACGACCTGACTTTCGCGATGCTGTATCACTACCAGGAGAACTTCACCCTGCCGCTGTCCCACGACGAGGTGGTGCACGGGAAGGGATCGCTCCGCCGGCGCATGCCGGGCGATGACTGGCAGGGCAGCGCCAACCTGCGGGCGTTGCTCGGGTATCAATGGCTGTTCCCGGGCAAGAAACTGCTCTTCATGGGATGCGAGATCGGCCAGGTCAACGAGTGGAACGCCAACGGCGAGCTTGATTGGTGGTTGCTCGACTCGGGTCCGTTCCATGCCGGGATCCAACGCTGGGTGGCCGACCTCAACGCGCTCTACCTGCGTGAGCCCGCGATCTACCGGAGTGACTTCGAGACGGACGGCTTCTCGTGGGTCGATTGCGGGGACCACGCCAATTCGGTGCTCAGCTTCCTGCGTTTCGACCGGGAGACCGGACGTCACCTGCTCGTCATCCTCAATCTCACCCCCAACCCGCATGAGGGTTACCGCATCGGCCTGCCGGTCGGTGGCCAATGGCGCGAGCTGCTCAACAGCAACGCCGCGATCTATGGCGGGTCGGACGTCGGCAATCCCCTCGGCGTCACCGCCGAGGAGTTCAGTGTTCACAACCAGCGGCAGTCGGCGCTGTTCACGCTGCCGCCCCTGTCCATCTCGGTGTTCGGTCCGGCCTGAACGGGAATGAATCCTCCTCCTCCGTTCCTCAAACTCTCCGCCGGCGGCGGTCGTGGTTACTGGGAAGTCCCGGTCGTCTTCGAGGACGCCCATCTCATCGCCATCGACAAGCCTTCCGGTCTGTTGGTCTCCCCCGATCGCTACGACCGGGATCGTCCCAACCTGATGCGCATGCTCCTGGAGGGCGTGGAAGGGAAGAAGCCGTGGGCCGCGGCCCGTGGCCTGGATTACATCGCCAACGCCCATCGGATCGATTTCGACACCTCTGGCCTGCTCATGCTGGCCAAGGATCGTCCGACGCTGGTGAAGCTCGCCGAGCAGTTCGGCAACGCTTCACCGAAGAAGACCTACCTCGCGCTGGTCAGCGGCACGCCACCCGAAGACGAATTCGAGTGCGACCTCAAGTTGCGCCATGACGTGGCGGATCCCGCCCGGATGCGCTGGGCGCGGGATGGCAAGAAGTCGCTGACCCGCTTCAAGGTGCTGGAACGGTTCGGCGGAGTGACCTTGATGGAATGCCGTCCAGTCACCGGCCGAACCCACCAGATCCGGGTGCATCTGCTGGCGTCGGGTTACCCGATCCTGGCAGATCCGATGTACGGCGACGGAGCCATGCTGCTGCTCAGCCAGCTCAAGCGGAAGTATCGGGGCAAGGAAGAGGAAGAAGAACGACCGCTGACGCCGCGTCTTGCGTTGCACGCCTGGAAGATCGAATTGCCGCACCCGATCACCGGCGAGCCCCTCGTCATCGAGGCACCCCTGCCGAAGGACCTGGAGGTTGCCCTCAAACTCCTCCGGAAACACCGCAGCGGGCGATAGGTGCCTCTTCTGCCATGGCCGCGCGACTCAAGGAATCTTCGGCGGTGGCCCCAACGGAGTTGGGTGCATCCTGGGACTGGGGGCTTTCGGCGTGGTTGCCCTGGCCTTGCTGCTGTCGATGTGGTTCCAGCCCATGGACGCTGTTCTTTTCGGTGACTCCATTGCCTACCTCGGGGGAGCCAACGGTTTCGTTGAACGCGGATCCTTTTGCCTGCCGGAGTGGATCGGTCGGCCCTCCGCCGGGGCGTATCCGCCGGGCAATTCATTGCTGCTGGCCGTCCCTCGTGCCGTCTTCGGACCTCAATGTGATCATCCGGTGGCCTTCGGTCGCTGGCAGATCGTGGTCGGGCTCGTTTCCTTGGCTGGCATCTTCCAACTGATGCGCCGGATGCGGGTGCCGATCGGCCTCTCTCTCAGCACCGTCGGGAGTCTGGCGGTTTCCCTCAATTTCTCCTGGGCACACTTCCACCTCTGGCCGGATGCCGTCTTTGCCGGGACGGTCTGTTTTGCAGCGTCCTTCTGGATGGGGCACCAGCCGGTGGGGTTGGAGTTGAAACGCTGGCACCTGACCGGTCTGTTCCTGGGCTGGGCGTTGCTGCTCAAGCCGGCCGCGTTGCCTTTCGTTGGGGCAGCAGGGCTGGGTGCCCTGACGTGGTTGGTTCGGCCCGAGGCCGCATCGCGTTCGTGGCGACCCCTTGCAGCCTACTCCATCTGGCCCGTTTTCGCCTTCATCGTGTGGTCGTGGTCCTCCGTGGATGCGGTCTCCTACGCGGATCTCGTCCGCGACCAATGGGATCTTGATTCCAGCTCCCTCGGGCACCGGGAACGGTTCTGGCAAAATCTGCGCCACGTCCTTGGCGGCCACGTCCTCGTCGATGGCACCTTCCCGCTTTGGATCCGGTTTGTCGGGATCGCAGGAAGAGGAGGAGCCGCCATCGGTGCCGGCCTGGATCTGCTCCGGGAAGCGGTGCACGCATCCCTGCTGCTGGGCGTGGCGATCTGGGTGGGGCGAACGCAGTCGATGGCCGCCCGCTTGCTGCTGCTGGCCCTGCTGGCCTACGCCGGAGCAGCCGTGTTCATGCCGTTTGAGTTGTCGGTCCGCCATATCTTCGTGGCCGCACCGGTTGCCGTGGCCTGGATCCACGGCTTCCTCGTTCATCTTCGTCCCCGGTGGAGTCGTGGGATCAGCGCGTGCCTGATCACCCTGATGTGCGTGCAAACCGTTCTGGGCGCCTTCTGG
>CAMCFL010000516.1 GCA_945873715.1 Akkermansia muciniphila | reverse complement strand
AGCGCCGGATCACCTCCCAGAGCCCGATGACTGAGTGGGCGGTGAGATCGACAGAGAGGGTCACTCCGGCGTCGGCCATGGCGGGACCGCCGGCACCGGAGAAGCGGGTGTCGGGCGCGAGACGCCGCCACTCGCGGACGAGCTCGGCGGCGAGTTGGTCGCCGCTTGGTTCCCCGGCAATCAGAAAGGCATGGATCTCCGGCACGGGCCGAGTCTCCCAAAAGCCGGGGGTTAGTTCACCCCGGAAGAACAAAAAGGGCGGCACCCTCGCGGGTGCCGCCCTCTTTGGAGTGAAGTCGGATCAGAGGCCCGACAACTGAGGGACCGGCGAGTAGGCCGGATATCCCGGCGTGGTCACCGGCATCAGCCCGCTCTTGCGGGACCAGGGGGTCCGGTCGGGGCGGGGGCCGCGATCGCGGCGTTCACGTCCTTCATTGCCGTCCTTGCGGGGCTGGCGACCCTGGGGATTCTGGCCGGCAGCGGGAGCGGGTCCGCCCTGGGTGGGCTCGGGCTTCTGCGAGGGCTTCTTGGCCAGTTCGATCACGCCATTGGCGAACTCGATCACATGACCCTGATGCAGCAGCCAGTGGAGGTCGGTCAGGATCAATTCGCGGGCCGGGTTGCTTGCCGGAGCGGGCGCGGGAGCCGGGACCGACGCGGCGGCTTCGGCGGGTTGACCCTCGGCAGCGGGTGCGACCTCGGGAACCACCGGAATGGGCACGGGTGCCGCGGCCGGCTGGGGAGCCAGAGCGTCGACCAACGCCTTGCGGGTGGTGGCCGGGTGGGCCGTGATGTGGGCGATGATGTTCTTGACGCCTTCGGACACCACCTGGGTTTCGAGATCGAGGTAGTGGGGACGGGCCACGGCGACGTGCACGATGGTCTTGTCGCGCTTGAAGAACTGGAGGCCCGCATTGGCAAACGCGTTGCTCAGGGCGGTGGCGATCCGGATCGGGAAGCGACGTTCGCGATCGGTGGTGACGCGGACCAGGGCCTGGAGCGGAGCTGGCAGCTTGCCGAAGTTGTCCCGCTTGAGGACGATGGAATCGACGCTCCGGATCAGGACGGGGAGATGGATCTCGCGGAAGTGCTGTTCCACGTCCTCGCGGGTGGCCAGCTTGCTGGCCTCGGGCACGTTGAGGGTGGTGTATTCGGAGCGGAAGCTCTGGCCTTCCAGCCACTTCTTGACGACCGCCTCGTCCTTCACGATGCGGACGCGGGACTTGTACATCTCGAACGGCATCCGGCCGAAGCGCTCGGCATGGATCTGCCGGAGCTTCTCCTGGTAGCCGTGGTAATTGGGCGGGCCCAGGATCTCACCACTGATGCCGCACTGGGCGACGAACGTGTAGGTGCCCTTGGGCGGTTCCGTGGCGATCTTCTCAGCGGAATAGAAGGTGTCGAAATGGGTCGTGAGGATGTGGTGCTGGGCGTCGGCCTCGCTGAGCCAGACCGTGTCGTCGAGGGAGCAGACCAGCAGCGGTTGCTGCGGCTTGCCATCCTTGCCCTTGAGGGTCCGGAGGGTGACGTCGTAACGATCGGGCTTCTGGATGACCAGGCCGGCCACTTCAAAGAGCGGGAAGGCGCGGCAACTGAGCCGGATCTGCCGGGCGAGGGAGTTCATCCCGTTCGGCTCCGGCGTGAAGGCGCATTCGACGGGGATCAGGGGTTCGGGACGGGCATCGCGATCATCGCGCCGCCGTTGGCCGGGTCCGCCTGGGCCGCCGGGTCCGCGACCTCCGCGGTCACCCCGGTCCGGACGCGGGCCACCTGCGGCTGGATCCCAGGTCAGGTTGGGGGAACCACCGGAACCACCCGGTTGACCCATGGAGCGGGGGGTGCCGGGGCGGGGGCCTCCGGGTCCTCCGGGGCCGCCCGGTCCGCGACCCGGGCCTCCGGGTCCACGGCCAGGTCCACCCGGACCCCGTCCTCCACCTCCGCCGCCTCCGAAGGGGCGGCCACCGCCTCCACCTCCGAACGGGCGTCCGCCCTCGCGGCGGCCGCCACGATCATCGCGGCGGTTGTCATCGCGGCCCTCGTAGCGCGCAAAACGGTTGGGGTCGGCTGGCTTCTGCGCCCATGAGGGGAGAAATGCCTTTTCGAGGTCCAAAGTCAGATCCTGCGGTTCGCTCATATTAGAGAAAAAAGGCCCCGCGCACGCGCGGAGTTGGCTCAATCAATTTCATCTGACCATGCGGATGGGGTTTCGAAAAGGCAAGCGGCGGAAGCGTGACAAAGAGTCGGGGAACTACCCCTTGTCAGATCGGGCTTGCGATGGGCTCCAGCTTCAACGTGGAATCCCCTGCCATGAGTTCCTCCTCACCGGCCGGTGCCCGTCCGTCCCTGCTGTCGATGCCGGAGATGCCGCGGGTATTGCCGTTCGTGCTCTTCCTGGGGGTGGGTGCCCTTGCAGGAAAGGCCTTCACCGGGTCGGAGTACTGGATGTACGCGGCCAAGACGATCGGCGTGGGGGCCTTGCTGTGGGCCTGGCGGCGGCGTCTCCCGGAAATGCGATGGGCCTTCAGCGTCGAGGCGCTGGTGGTGGGTCTCGCCATCGCGGCGCTCTGGCTGGGGTTGTCCGGGCACATCCCGTCCCTGGGCCGGCTCTGGGACCTGATCCGGGAAGCCACGGGTGGGCCGCCGGCACCTGCGCCAAAGCCCGTGGAGGTCTGGAATCCGGTGGTCCACTTCGCCGGTCAACCGATCCTGGGATGGGGGTTTGTCCTGATCCGGGTACTGGGACGTTCCCTGGTGGTGCCGGCTTTGGAGGAGGTCTTCTACCGGTCCTTCATGTACCGCTACATCGTGAAGCCGGAGTTCGAGTCGGTGGCCCATTCGACCTTCCATCTTGGGGCGTTCCTGGTGACGTCGGCCTTCTTCGGGCTTTCCCACACGGATCACTGGTTGCCGGGGGTGCTGTGCGGGATGTCCTATCAATGGCTGGTCCTTCGCAAGGGCCGGCTCGGTGACGCCATGCTGGCCCATGCCATCACCAACCTCGCCATCAGCGGTTACGCCATTGGCACCGGGCGTTGGGAGTTCAGTTGAGGTTCCCGATGCCCGCCCCACACCTGACGAGTCAGGGCGGTTTGCCTCCCTGCGTCCTGCAGGAGGACGAGGACCTGTTGGTGGTGAACAAGCCGTCTGGCTGGAATACCCATGCCCCCGCGCCGCATGCCGGCGAGGGGATCTACGATTGGCTCCGGCATCGTGAACCCCGGTGGGCCGGACTCTCCATCCTGCATCGCCTCGACAAGGAGACCAGCGGTGTCCTCGTCTTTGGCAAGGGGGAACGGGCCAACCGATCCCTCACCGCCCAGTTCACCG
>CAMCFL010000515.1 GCA_945873715.1 Akkermansia muciniphila | reverse complement strand
AAAATGACCTCTCAGCGCCGCCGGCGGCGGGAGGCAAATCAAACGCAGGAATCCGGCGTGCAAAAGAAGCCACGAACCACTAAACACTGATCGCCGCACTTGCAGCGTAATCAACCGCCCTATGAGGTCGTTGATTCAGAAACGCACCGGAAGACTGCCCACGAATCACACGAACCACACCAATCCGGTGAGGGGTTTCGTGTGGTTCGTGTGGTTCGTGGGCGATGGGTGGGGGAATCACGGACTCGCGGAGCTCGGCCCTCCGAACCGTCTCTCCGACCCTCGTCCTTCCCGAGCGGGCGAGGACGCCCGCGGCCCCGGAAGTGCCATGTCCCGATGCGCTCTGGCGGAGAATCGACTGGTCTGCCGCCGGAATTCAGAGGCCTCTTCGTCCTCGAAAGCACCCCATGAAAACGACCGTCAATCCCGGTGAAGTCCACGTCTTGGCATGGTGTTTGCATTCTCTCTTGTGCCATGACCATGAAAGCCACCGTCAATCCTGGGGAAGTCCACGCCCCGAAGACCCTGCGCCCGCATTGGCTTCTAGGAATCGCGCGGATCCTGCGGCGATTTGCCTGGATGATGTTGGCCCTACCCCTGACGGCGCAGGCTCAGTTCCAATACATCGTGACGGGGGGCTCAATCACCCTCACCGGGTACGCCTGCACCGCCGGAGCGCTCAACATCCCGAGCACGATTGACGGTCTCCCCGTCACCGCGATTGGAAGTGGCGTTTTCCTCAACTGCTCGAACCTGACGAAGGTCACCATTCCGAGCGGCGTCACCCACATCGGGCCCTCCGCGTTCTATGGCTGCACCCGCCTGGGAGCGATTGAGGTCGATGCGGTGAATCCGGCCTACAGCAGTGTGGACGGCGTGCTGTTCGATCACGCGCGGACAACGCTCCTTCAGTATCCGGGAGCGAAGTCGGGAAGCTATGCAATCCCCGGCAGCGTGACCGCCATCGGGGACTACGCATTCTTTGGCTGCAGGGACCTGACGGGCGTTACGATCGGCGATGGTGTTACCAACGTCGGGAATCATGCGTTTAGCGGCTGCCGCCGCCTGACGGGAATCCCGATTCCCAATGGTGTCACCACCATCGGGGACCATGCCTTCCAAGCCTGCAGCGGGTTGAAAAGCATCCTCCTTCCCAGTGGCGTCACCCGGATCGGTGAGTACACGCTTGCTGGCTGCAGAGCCTTGACGAGTGTCATCGTTCCGGAGGGCGCTACCCACATTGGGCGCGCGGCGTTCTCGGGTTGCCACAGCCTGACCAGCGTCCGTATTCCCAACGCCGTGACCTCTATCGGGTTGGGTGCGTTCTTTGGCTGCAGCGGTCTTGCCAGTGTGACGATCGGCACGGGCGTCACCAGTATTGGCGACATCGCGTTTAATCACTGCACTGGTCTGATCAACGTCCATTTCCAAGGAAATGCCCCCCCCGCTCCTGTTGCCCTGTTCGACCCAGCGGCGCGCGTGAGCGTATATTACCTGCCGGGCACGACCGGGTGGGACCTGGGGTATGCCGGTCGTCCGACCGCCCTCTGGTCGTCTCCGCTGATCCACGGCAATGGACCGGGTCCTGGCGTGGGTGCCGCGGGATTCGGCTTCCTCATCTCCTGGGCGCCGGATGCGACGGTCGTGGTGGAGGCCTGCACGGACCTGACCAATCCCGTCTGGCTCTCCTTCAGTACCAACACGCTGTCGGGCGGAACCGCCGCACTTTCAGATCCACAATGGGCCGAACATCCCACCCGTTTCTATCGCGCCCGCACGCCATGAGGGGTCGCTCATCGGGTCTGAGGATGGGTCGCGATCTGCCAGGTTTCCTGGCAATGGTTGGCGGAAGGTTCATCGCTGTCCGCACCCCAGCTGCTATGAATTCCGCGCCCGCCTGGGTCCGAGTCATCAGCAGGCCTTCCGTGGGAGAACCATGATCCTGATTCACAGCGGCAGAGTCCAGGCATCGCAACCGTGTGCGGTGCGCAGTTGCAGGACGGCGGCCGGCAGGTCAGGGTCTTCCTATTGGGCCATGGGTGAGCTGGAGCAGGTAGTCAACTTGACTCGCCCGCAGTCCATCGGAGACATGCACATGATATCGAGTTCCAGTGCCCAGCGGCCGGCCGTCCCACGATCCGGCTTTACCTTGATCGAGCTGCTCGTGGTGATCGCGATCATCGCCATCCTGGCAGGCATGTTGATGCCGGCGCTCGCCCGCGCGAAGGCCAAGGCCCTCACGACCAGCTGCATCAACAACCAGCATCAGATCGGCATCGCGTTCCAACTGTACACGGACGACTTCCTTGACTCCTATCCGGTGTGTACCGGCTGGAACTCCTACGGGGGCGCGCTAGGCAAGGTCAACGATCATCACGGGGGGGCCACGCCGGCCAACAAACGTCCGCTCAACGCCTACGTCGCGGCCACCAATTCCTGGCGTTGTCCCGCCGATCGCGGGGACTTCTTCTACACGACCCGCACGGCTTTCGAGGCGTTTGGCAACAGCTACCGGGCCCAGTTTGGGGCCAACAGCTTCCGAACCCGGCATGTCACGGGCGATGCCCTCGCCCCGTCCAGCGCACCGGAATCCAGGCCGATCAAGGGTTCGATGGTGGCGATGAGCCCGGTCAACAAGATCATCCAGGGCGACGTCCCCTGGCATGGCAACCGGAAGCCGGAAGATCCCCGCAGCGCCTGGCACAACGCCCGCGGCGTGCGCGGTCATGTGATGTTGTACGGCGATTCCCACGCGGCCTTCTACCGGTTCCCCGCGGAGATGGAGGATCCGAGGCTGCAGACTCTCTTTGTTGCGGACAGCGACACCACCAACCCCCTGCGCCCACGTCCGGACTTTTTGTGGTGGTGACCGGGAGGTTCGGAGTTGCCACTCAGGTGCCGTAGAGAAACCGCATCTGTGCGATCAGAATGCCACCCTCAACGGTTCGATAGACGAGCCGATGCTCGGAGTCGATGCGTAAGCGTCCGGTGAACCGCATCTACCGCACGCGCCGGTCGGCGTGCAGGGTGCGTCGATGAATTCGATCTCGCTCCCGGTTCCCCGCCGTATCCATACCACCGCTACCCAGCGCAGGGTCTGGATCTCCCGCCTGAACCGCTCCGGTCTCGATCTCCCGACCTTCGCGCGACGCCATGGGCTCGTGCTGAGTTCTCTCCAGCGCTGGCACCGGCAGGTGGGTGCTGCACCTGACGCCGCCGCCCTGCCAGTCTTTCACGAGGTGCCGTTGCCGGGTTTGCTGGGCCCCAAGCCATGGGCGGCCGAGTGGCAGTTCCCCGATGGTCGTGTCCTCCGCATGGACGCCGATCTGGCCCGGTGCC
>CAMCFL010000514.1 GCA_945873715.1 Akkermansia muciniphila | reverse complement strand
GTTCCGATCTGACCCTGTTGACCGCAGTCAACGGATCGCTCGGAGTCGAGGTGGCGCTCCGCGCCCAGCCGACGGTCATCTTGATGGACATCCACTTGCCTGGGATCAGCGGGATCGACGCGATGAAAATCCTGCGTCGGGACCCGGCCACGGCTCACATCCCCATCGTGGCCCTGAGCGCCAATGCGATGGCCCATGACATCAAGGCGGGCATCGAAGGGGGATTTTTCCGCTACCTGACCAAGCCGATCAAGGTCGGTGAATTCATGGCGACGCTGGATGAGGCCTTGGAATTTGCCGAAAAGACGAAGGCTGCCAGCACTGAGGCCTGCCTCGTCGGCGAGGACCTGGCATGAGCGCGCGGAACCGACCGCCCAGAACCGGGGTGAGCGGGTCAAGATCCCTATACCCTCCGTCCCCCCCCAATCCCCACTCCTCCCAAAGAACTCCTCCAACGCCGACACCGTGGCCCAGCCCAACTCGGCGAACAACCCGATGGCGGGGTGCTCGGCCTACTGGTCTTCGGTGTAGGCGTGCCCGTTCATTTCAAGACGTAGCGCCCGGTCTTTAGCGTGCCCACCCGCTTGACCAAGCCCGCTTTCAACAGCGGACGCAGCAAGTCCATCGCGCCTTGCTTGGACACCTTCAGCGCCGCCCAAAGTTCGGACGGCGTCATGCCCCCGCTCTTGCCGAGCAGCTTGAGCAACTGCTCCTGACGCGGGCGGAGCACCACCTTCTCGCGCGCCGTGGTAGCCGAGAGTTCCCCCATCCGCTCCCACACCCTCTCCAGCGTTTGCCGCAAACCCTCGGCACAATACTCCAGCCACGAGGTCAGGTCGTCGCCCGCCCGCCGCACGGCATCGAGCGCCGCGTAGTAACCAGGCCGGTCCTCCCAGTAGAATTCGTCCACCGCAAAGATGTGATGGGAATCAAAACCTCGCCGGTAAAGCTCCCACAGCGCCAACGCCCGGCCCGCGCGCCCGTTGCCGTCGGCAAACGGATGGATCGTCTCGAAGCGATGATGCACGATGGCCGAACTCAGCACCGGGGAGAGGTCTGGCGCATCCTGGTTCCACCACGCCAGCAGCTCGAACATCAGGCCGGACACGTCCTCCGGAGGTGGCGGCACGAATTGACCTACCCGCACCCGCATCGTCCGGTAACGCCCCGGCTCCCCCTGGTCCATCACCTCACCCGCGATGATGGAGTGCAGCCGGAAAATGTCCTCGTGCGTCAACCGCTTCTTCGCCGCCTGTTTCTCCACATGCCGCAGCGCCGCGAAGTAGTTCAATACCTCGCGCCTCGCCCGTGCTGGTGCGGACACGGTCGTGCCTTCCTCCAGCGCACGGACCTCCTCCAACGTCAGCGGGTTGCCTTCGATGGCGGTCGAACTGTGGGTGTTGCGCGCTCGCGTGTCCTTTTGCAGCGCCGGAATCCACGGCACTTGAACCGCCGCGCCCTGGATGCGCTCGCGCAAGGCGGCAATGCTCTCCACCCGCCCCAGCAGCGCCGGGGTGATGGTGAATTGCGGTTGGTAGCTCATGCTGGCAGTCTGCCGTTGGACCAGTTCTGGGTCAACCGTCGGTCAAGTATTGGTCAAGTTGACCTCGGGCGGCAGCGCAGGATTCAACCGCTCCAGCGCCGCGCGCAACCGCGACACCAACATCATCTCGCCCTTCGTCTCGCGCCCCAAACAAATTGTAGGCGTCGACGTGAGGAGACTCAGGCTTCCACTCGGACGCACCCCGACCCACGGACGTTCCCCGCCACTCCCAGAATGCACCTGCTTCCTTGGTCGCCTTGTAGGAGACGACGTCAGCAGACTCTGACTTCCCCCCGCGTCCCCATCTGCTCCCCCATCCCGACTCCTCCCAAAGCCCGCCCTCCGACGCGGACACCATGGCCGCGAGGACCAGCTCCGCCTTCGCGCCGCGAGGAGCCTTGACCTGACCCGAGGTGGTACATTCTGCAAATCTGCCCCATTGCCTCCCCGCAGAGGGTGCGGTGATTAAGCAAGCGAACCAGTTCAAGGACATCCGGCGGGTGGAACCCAAAGAATCGACCGGATGCGTCAGGCGGTTGAAGGCCAGAAGCTGCCCGTGACCATCTGGCAGAAGCACATGGCGGCGCTGCCGCGCTGCCTCGTTTGCCTTCCCGAAACCCCGGGTACCGCAAAGTGATCCGGACGTCCCCCTCGCGTGGATGCTTGATCCAAATGCGCTTCCGCCCCGTAAGGAGCCATCGCTTGCGTAAGGCGAAGAGCCAATGGTATGCTTTCGCCGCATGGCATCCATCACTTCAACCATCACCTCCAAGTGGCAGGTCACCATTCCAGAGGAGGTCCGCAAGGACCTGCCGCTCAGGGTAGGTCAGCGGATCGCTTGGGAAGTCGAAGGCGAGAAGCTGGTGGGCCGGCGGGTTCGCTCCATCACCGAACTGGCCGGCTGCCTGAAAGCGGGTGGCCCGCCGTCGGACGCCGACAGCGATCCAGGTGCCTTCTCCAAGGCGGCGGTTGCCCGGGATGAGCGCCTCGCCCCGCGGAAGCCATGACCCACCTGCTGCTGGACGCCAACGTGCTGGTCCGCTTCCTCGTCCAGGACGATGCGAAGCAGGGCCCGGCTGCCACGGCACTGCTGGAAGCGGCCGAACGTGGGGAGCACCGACTCCACCTCGACAGTCTGGCCGTGGCCGAGACGGTCTACGTGCTGGTGGGCCGCTATCATCGGAACCGGGACGCGGTGGTGACCGCCTTGCTGGCGATTATCCAGAATGCCGGTGTGGAAACGGCGGAAGCTGGAATCGTGACCGACGCCCTGCGCCGCTTTGCCGCCACCAAGGTGGATTTTGCCGATGCCTGGCTGGCCGCCCGTGCGGCGCACCTCGGCTTCGGTGTGGCGTCCTTCGATCGTGACCTCGACAAGTTCAAGGACCTCCGGCGGGTGGAACCCAAAGCCTGAAGGGGCGACGGCACCCACGCCGGCTCGACCGATCAGGAACCAGAACCCGTGGATTCGTGGATGCCATCCCCTTTCCTAAGTTGGGGCCATGCCAAGGCACGACGGCAGTCCCTTGGGAAAGCGGCAACCGGACGCCCGAGGCGTCCCGGGAACTCACGTCTCAGGTGCTCGGCCATTTCGAGGGTGAGAGAATCGTAGGAACTTCTCGGCGTTCATTTACGTTTGTGCGGACGTACGTCCATTTCAACGTGCATTGCCAGGGTCCGTCCGGTGTCTGCCGTCGCCGCGTTCTCCAGCCCTTGCTTTAACGGCGGAATAACGGCCAAATAACGGCAGTCGTTGCCATCAAGAAGGCCACTGGAATGCCTTTAGAGCCGAAGTTCACC
>CAMCFL010000513.1 GCA_945873715.1 Akkermansia muciniphila | reverse complement strand
TGCGCCTCAATGATGAAGCGCAGGCCTACCAATGGGTTACCCGGGAAGAAGCCGAAGCGCTCCCGCTCAATACGCCCACCCGCGTCCTGCTGGAGGCATTGGGCGGGCAGTGATCGGACGGATCGGAATCATCAGACGGATCGGGCCGATCCGTCTGATCGGTCTGATCCCGAACAGTCACGACAACTGGGCGAGGGTGCGGTCGGCGGCTTCGAGGGTGCGATCAAGGTCGTCGTCGGAATGGGCGGTGGAGAGGAAACCGGCTTCGAACTGGCTTGGCGCGAGATAGACTCCATGGGCGAGCATCCCGTGGAAGAAGCGGGCGAAGAACGCCCGATCGGAGGTCATGGCATCGGCCAGGTTCCAGACCGGGCGATCGGTGAAGTAGGCGCAGAACATGGAACCGATCCGCTGGAACTGAACCGGGCGTCCGTGGCGTCGCGCCACTTCGTTCATTCCGGATTCGAGCCGGGCACCGGCCCATTCGAGGCGGGTGAAGGCATCGGTGGCCTCCAGCTCACGCAGCGTGGCGAGGCCGGCGGCCATGGCGAGGGGATTCCCGCTCAGCGTTCCGGCCTGATACACCGGGCCGAGCGGTGCGAGGTAGTCCATGATCTCGGCACGCCCACCGAGTGCGCCCACGGGCAACCCGCCGCCGATGACCTTTCCAAAGGTGCTGAGATCCGGCTGAATTCCGAAGCGGCCCTGGGCTCCGGCCCGGCCCAGCCGGAAGCCGGTCATCACTTCGTCCGCGATGAGGACGGTTCCATGTTGGCGGGTGAGTTCCCGGAGACGTTCGAGGTATCCCGGCCTGGGCAGGTAGAGGCCGGCATTGGCGGGCACCAATTCGACGATGACGGCAGCGAGCTCCGTGCCCTGCTGGGCAAAGAGGGCTTCCAGTGCGTCCACGTCGTTGAAGGGCAGCACGAGGGTGTGCTTGGCCACGTCGGCAGGGACTCCGGCGCTGTCTGGTTGTCCCAGGGTCAACGCACCGGATCCCGCCTTCACCAGCAAGGCATCGGCGTGGCCGTGGTAACAACCGTCGAACTTCAGGATCCGGTCGCGCCCGGTGAATCCACGGGCGAGTCGGATGGCCGACATGCAGGCCTCGGTGCCGGAATTGCAGAAGCGGAGTTTGTCGATGCCGGGGACCCACTGTTTGACCAGCGCCGCCAGTTCGACCTCGGCGGGATTCGGGATGCCGAAGCTTGTGCCGCGGGCGGCGGCGCTTTGGACGGCTTCGATGACCCGGGGATGCGCATGGCCAAGGATTGCCGGTCCCCAGGTGAGCACGTAATCGATCAGTTCGTGACCATCGACATCGGTGATCCGCGATCCCCGTGCGGAATGGACGAAGAACGGTTGGCCGCCCACGGCGCGGAAGGCACGCACCGGGGAATTGACGCCGCCGGGGATGTGGCGGAGGGCCTCGGCAAACAGGGCTTCAGAACGCGGTCGGATCGACATGGCGGCGGGAGGTTAGCGTGGGGAATCCAATTGGCCACCGGGGATCATCCGGGGATCTCGATGGTGGCGATGGTCCCACCACCGGGGCAGGCCGCCAGCGTGAACGTGGCGGCACCGCCGTACTGCTGTCGGAGGCGGTGCCGGGTGTTGGAGGTGCCGACGCCCTCCCGGGTGGCGGTGCCTTCCGGCAGACCGCGTCCGTCGTCCTGGACGCAGAGCCGGACGCGTCCCGGGCCGGGGCGATCGATGCGGAGCGTGACCGTGCCTGGAGTGGTGAGGGGTTCAACGCCGTGCTTGATGGCGTTCTCGACCAGGGGTTGGAGCAGGAGGGTGGGAACGTGCGTCTGGAGGAGGATCTCATCGATCTCGCGGACGATCCGGAGTCGGTCGCCAAAGCGCATCTGTTCGAGGGCAAGGTAGCGGTCGAGGAAATCGAGTTCCTCGCGGAGCGGAACGGTGAGCTGCTCGCCTCGGTCGAGGGATTGGCGGAGGAGGCCCGCCAGCTTCACCAGCATGGTGTCGGCGGCGTCGACGTCGCGGTACATCAGGGTGCCGATGCCATTGAGGGCGTTGAACAGGAAGTGCGGATTCAACTGCATCCGCAGGGCGTGGAGATGGGCCGAGGCGAGGCGGCTCTCCAACTCGAGCACGTTGCGTTCGCGGTCCTGGAACGAGCGGTAATAGGCCAGCGCATGCGCCCCCGTCACCACCACCCAGTACACGATCATGTTGAAGAAGAAGGTGGCGACCAGGACGTAGCGCAGGATCTCGCCGAACGGCTTCTCCGATCCGCGCAGCGGTCCCAGGAGTTGGGCCAGCGACGTGCGCAGCAGGATCCAGAGCAGGGAAAAGACGGCTCCGGCAACCAGGTGGAGGGCAATCCTGAGACGCCAGTGGCGTCCCGCCAGATTGAAGCGGTGTGCCAGCCATCCTGCCGGCAGTGCCAGGAGCCCGAACACGTACCAGTCCGCCAGCGCGCCAGTGATGGCGGACGCCCAGGCCACGGGTGCACCGACCTTGGCCGAGGTCAGGTAGTGCTGTCCGGCGAAGGCCAGGCCGATGAGTGTCCAGACCGTCAGGTACGCGGGCAATCGCCAGAAGTTCCAGGTGGTGCCCCGGGGGGAACGCATGGGGGAAGGGGAACGGTTCTGGGGCGGAGATTCCAGAATCGAATGGGGATCGTAAACGGAGCGGTGCCCTCGCCGGGGAATCGGCCCAACACGACCACACTTTATAAAGTGTGGTCGTCCAGCGTCCGTGGATGCCCCCCCGGTCTTCTCCGCGCCTCTGCGTCTCTGCGGGAGAATCTGGTGGCTTTCCCTGGCTGAGGGATGGAGGGATTTGACCGCGGATCACACGGATGAACGCGGATGGGAGGGGACTCCCTCACCGAGTCAGACCGTTTGCGTAGTCAAGGGAATGGAGGGTTGTTCCCGCAGATTCAGGCCGGCCGCAGATCGCGGCAGTGGAGTCGGAGAGCCGTCTGCGGTCGTTCTGAATCTGTGGGAATTCTTCCCGGGTTTGCCGGGCTCTGGGGGCTTGGACCGGCAGGCTGCCGATCCCCCCGGCACGGGGGTTGGGCGGCGGCCCTATTCGGGTGATTCGTGGGCAACCGCTTCTCCGGATCTCTGCGGTCTTGGTCCAGCCGGATGCAGGAGGGAGGGAGGTTGACAACCACGGCGCCACGGAAACGACGTGGGAACATGAATCCGTCCGGTCGTTGCTGCCGTTGCGTCGTGGTGGTTGAACATGGCCCGGGCTCGCAGCCGGATTCTCCCGCAGAGACGCAGAGAAGGCCTCGCGGTGGGTTCCTCAGCCGGGGAAGTTTCGCCGATCTGCGATGCGGCGGAACGGGCGAAAGCGGCAGCTGACGCTGCAC
>CAMCFL010000512.1 GCA_945873715.1 Akkermansia muciniphila | reverse complement strand
GGCTGGGGCCACCGGCCATGAAAAGGAAGATGACGTTCTTGGCCTTGGGGGCGAACATGGGCGCGCGGGGCGCCATGGGATTGGGCGGGGCAGCGGCGGCGGAGAGCCGGCGTTCGCCGAGCATCGAAGCGAGGGCGATACCGCCGAGGCCCATCGTGCAGCGACTGAAAAAATGACGGCGCGTGAGGTGGTCCGGCGAAAAATGTTGCGCGGGGTCGAAGGGCGGGAGGGACGGCATGGAAGGAGAGAGGGCAGGGAAGCCGGTGCGGGCTGGTGATTTTTTGGGAGCGCGACGGCCTTCGGCCGCGAGGCGATCAGCGACGGAGGGCGGTCGTGTTCCCGGGCGGCATCATTCGCGGGTGATGGTTTCGTCGAGGTTGAGGAGCACGCGGCTGACGGCGGCCCAGGAGGCGAGTTGGGCCGGGGTGACGCCGGGAGGAAGATCCTTGGGAAGTTCGTTGCGGCCGGTGGCGAGTTCGAAGGGGTTGACCCAACCCTCGGCGATCCGGCGGCGCTGCCGCTGAAGGAGTCCGAGGAGTTGGCTTTTCTCGGCCGGAGTGGGAGGGCGTGAGACGACGCGGCGGAAGGCGTGGAGGATTCGTTGATCGTCGCTGGTCCCGCCTTCGCGGAGGGTGTGGAGGGCGAGGGCCTGGGCCGATTCCATGAACAGGGTTTCGTTCAGGGTGGTGAGCGCCTGGAGCGGGGTGTTGGAGCGGCTCCGGCGGACACACGAGAAGTCGGCGTTGGGCACGTCGAAGTTCTGCAGGGCGGGATAGGGGGTCGAACGCCGGCGGAAGGTGTAGAGTGCGCGGCGGTAACGGTTGGTCCCCTTTTCCTCGACCCATTCAAAGGGTCCGTAGCTGGCAGGGGGCTTGAAGAGGAAGTCGGGTGCCGGCGTGAACACTCCGGGTCCCCCGAGCTGGGGATTCAGGAGGCCGCTGGCGGTGAGGGCGATGTCGCGGACGACCTCGCCTTCGACCCGGAGTCGCGGCGCGCGGCTGATCAGTCGGTTGAGGGGATCCTTGGCCAGGAGTGCGGGGGTGACCCGGCTCGATTGCCGGTAGGTGGCGGAGGTGACGATCCGGCGGTGGAGTTCCTTGATCGACCAGCCGCGATCCATGAACTCGGTGGCCAGCCAGTCGAGCAGTGCCGGGTGGCTGGGCGCGGGGGCCTGGACACCGAAATCCTCCGGCGTCTCGACCAATCCGACGCCGAAGTATTGTTGCCAGACACGGTTGACCAAGACCCGGGCGGTGGTGGGGGAACGACGATCGACCAGCCAGCGGGCGAACGTGAGACGGGAACCGTCGGCGTTGGCCGGGAGTGAATGGAGGAAGGCGGGAACGCCGGCCTCGACGGTCTTGCCCGGCTTGAGCCAGTCGCCGCGCTTGAGGACGGCGGTCAGCCGCGGTTCGGCGCGCGGATTGAGGGTGAGCGTGGTGTGACCCTCGGGCCACTGCTGCCAGAGCGACTCGATCCGCTGGTTGGCTTCCTTCCATTCGGGGACGGTGGTCCGGAAATGGGAGAAGAGGGCGGCCGTCTGGGCGGCGGAACGGCGTTCCCGGGGAAGGGCGACGATCGGACGCAGCGCTCCGGGGACGGGATCCACGGCGGCGTTGGTGGAGGTCGTGACCGAGAGCCGGAAACGCCCGAGGTTATGGTTCTGGTTGTCGTCCGAGTTCCACCCGCCGTGATTCTGCTGGAGGTGGAAGTTCAGGATGACGCCGCCCGCCACTTCGACGGGCTTTTCGGGGATGAAGACCGCCTGGCGGGCGGTGTTGCGACGGCCGGGGCCGGCATCGATGCCCCAGGCGGTGTTGCCCTTGCCATCGATGGCGTGAGCGATCGGGCCGTAGGTGCGGGGCTTGCCGGATTTGTCGTCGAACTCGGCTTCCAGCGGCTTATCGGGGTTGGAGAAGTCGGCTTCGGCGCGGACGAACTTCACCGTGAACTTGTTGGTGGGTTGGACGACGGATTCCACCTCGACCTTGAACTCGCTCAGCGCGGCCATGCCGCGGATCGAACGTCCGGGCCCGCCGCTGGGCAGGTCCGGGTGGGGCAACTGTTCGAGTCGGAAGGCTCCGATCCGGGCGAGGTGGTTGGTCCCGCGGAAATGGGCGGTCCACTG
Organism: Akkermansia muciniphila; assembly: GCA_945873715.1. Taxonomy (GTDB): domain Bacteria; phylum Verrucomicrobiota; class Verrucomicrobiia; order Limisphaerales; family UBA9464; genus UBA6176. The sequence goes on along the minus strand of CAMCFL010000512.1, from coordinate 1,227 downwards.
GGTGGGTGCGTAGCCGCCGGCCAGGATCGAACCGTCGGCGAAGTGCTCGAAGCGCTCGCCGTTGTCGCCGGCGTTGCGGGTCTCGACGTTCTGCCAACCGGCGGCGGCATCGTGGACGGAAGCTTCCCAGCGGACGAGGCGATCCTCCCAGTCGGGATGCCGATGCTGGAGATCCTCTTCGATGGCGCGGATCTGACGGCGGAGGGAATCGACCTGCTGGAGTTGCTCGGGCGGGTAGACGACGCGGCTGCCTTCGTGCTCGTTGTTGAGGAAGGCGAATAGCCGGTAGTATTCGTCCTGGGTGATCGGATCGAACTTGTGGGTGTGGCACTGGGCGCACTGGATGGTCAGGCCGAGCACACTTTTCCCGACCGCTTCCATGCGATCAAACATGGCGTCCATCCGGAACTGCTCGGGATCCACGCCGCCCTCCTCGTTCACCATCGAGTTGCGCAGGAACCCGGTGGCCACCGTGTTGTCCTGCGTGGTGTCGGGCAGGAGATCGCCGGCGATCTGTTCCACGACGAATCGATCGTAGGGCAGGTCGCGATTGAAGGCGTTGATCACCCAGTCCCGGTAGAACCAGACGAAGCGGGCCTTGTCCTTTTCGAACCCGTCGGAATCCGCGTAGCGGGCCGCGTCCAGCCAATGACGTCCCCAGCGTTCCCCGTAGTGCGGCGAACGAAGCAATCGCTCCACGACCTGGCGGTAGGCATCCGGGGATCGGTCCGCCACGAAGGCATCGACCTCGGCGGGGGTTGGTGGGAGGCCCACCAGATCGAGGCTGAGCCGACGGATCAGCGTGGTGCGGTCGGCCTCCGGCGATGGTTCCATCCGTTCCTGGCGGAGTCGGGCGGCAATGAAGTCGTCGATCTCATTGCGTCCCCATTTGCCGACACGGGCGGGTGGCGTGGGTTTGACCGGGGGGATGAACGCCCAATGCGAACGGGCGTGGTCGGTCTGGACTTTGGAAAGCGTCGAGGAAGAAGCGGGTTCCGCGGCGGAAACGCAGGCCGATCCCGCAAAAAGGGCGGCGACGGCGAGGAGATGCAGGATCGTGCGCATGGAAGGCTTCGGGGAAGAAATACCCCGAAACCCCGCGCTTGGGAATCACGGGGTGGCGAAGGCGGGCCGGGGAGTTTCAAGTTTCAAGACGGGGAGTTTGAAGCTGGCTCCGGAGGGACGAGTTCCGCGAGTCCGTGGCCCGCACCCGAACCCGAGAGGCCC
>CAMCFL010000511.1 GCA_945873715.1 Akkermansia muciniphila | reverse complement strand
TGCGCACCTTTGGAATGCCCGACAACCCCGGCTTCCTCGGCGTCTGTTTCGGTCGCCTGATCACCGCCAACGGTCCCGCCGCAACCCGGGGCAACGGCGCCAACTGGGAAGCCGTCCTCTGGCACGAATACACCCACGTCATCACCCTTCAACTCACGGCCAACAGGATGCCCCGCTGGTTGTCCGAAGGCATCTCCGTGTACGAAGAGTTCCAGGCCAATCCCTCCTGGGGCCAGCGCTTCAGCCCCCGCTACCGATCCATGATCGTCGGCAGCGAGATGACCCCGGTCTCCCAGCTCAGCGGCGCGTTCCTCGCGCCCAAGTCCCCGTTCCACCTTCAGTTCGCCTATTTCCAGTCCCATCTGGTCGTGGACTACCTCCTCCGACGCCACGGCATCATCGCGCTTCGCAAGGTACTGCTCGACCTCAGGGACGGCACCGACATCAACGCCGCCCTCGCCGCCCACATCGCCCCGATCGCCGATCTCGAAAAGGGCTTCAAGGAATTCGCCGTCGACGTCGCCAAGGGCGTCGGCCCAGGGCTCGACTGGGAGAAGCCCCCGGAACCCAAACCCGGTGCCGACCACCTCACGGATCTCGCCGAGTGGGGACGCTCCCGCCCGACCAATTACTACGCCCTGCGCCAGGTCGCCCAACGCGCCATCGCCGCCAAGGACTGGAAGGCCGCCAAGCCTCCCCTCAACACCCTGATCGAACGCTTCCCCAACCAGGGTGGTGCCGAAAGTGCCTGGCCCCTCCTCGCGCTCGCCCACCGTTCCCTCGGCGAAACCAACGAGGAACGTCAGGTCCTCATCCGCGCCGCCGCACTCGACCACGAGTCTCCCGACGTCTACCTCCGCCTGATGGAGTTGGCCGCCGGTGTCCGCGACTGGCCCGAGGTCCAGTCCAACGCCCGACGTTTCCTCGCGGTCAATCCGCTCATCCCCACACCCTACCGTTTCCTGGCCGAGGCCAGTGAAGCCATCGGCGATGCCCCGGCGGCCATCGACGCCTACCGCACCCTCCTCCGCCTCGATCCACCGAACCCCGCCGATACCCACTATCAGTTGGCCCGCCTGCTGACCCCGACCGACGCAACCGGTGCCCGGCGTCACGTCCTTCAAGCCCTGGAAGAAGCTCCGCGCCATCGGCACGCCCTGCGCCTCCTCCTCCAACTCCAACCCAAGAATCCGTGACGACCGGACGCCCCACCCCCGTAGCCCCGTTGTCTCCTCTGGCCCGCTTCCATCAAGGCGTTCCCTCGCCGCTCGCCGCGCTCGGGCTCGGGCTGTTCCTCCTGATGGCCTTGGGCACGTCCGCGCTCGCCCAGGGATCGGGTCGTCGCTCCGGGCCCATCGGCGGCGGCGAGCTCTCCATCCCCGAAGACGTCAAGACCGCCCGCGAAGTCGAAACCCGCACCAGAGACATGGCCTTCTGGACGAACCCACCGGCCTTCAAACGCGACCTCTTCACCTTCGCCCGCGTCCGTTACGACAAGAACCCCTTTGCCCGCCGCAACCGTGGCACCGGCGGTTGGACCACCGACCTGCCCGACGCCGACATCAACCTTTCCTACCGCCTCCAGCAGATGACCGCCATCCGCGCCGAGGCCGACGGAAGGATCCTGCGCCTCACCGATCCAGAGCTGGTCAATTACCCGTTCCTCTTCCTCTCCGCTCCAGGAGCCCTGCACGTCACATCCGAGGAAGCCACCGCCCTGCGGAAGCATCTGCTCAATGGCGGATTCCTCCTCATGGACGACTTCTGGGGGGAAGAGGAATGGGAGAATTGCGAGGAAGCCCTCCGTCTGGTGTTCCCCGATCGGAAGTTCTTTGAACTGCCCCTCAGCCACCCGATCTACCACGGCGTGTTCGAGATCACCGCAAAGCATCAGAATGCCAACGTCGGCCTCGGCACCCGCAGCGAACAGACCGGCATTACCTGGGAACGCGACGACGGCCAGGAGGTCCATCACCGCGGCATCGTCGACGATCAGGGCCGTCTCATGGTCCTCGCCCTCCACAACACCGACACCTCCGATGGCTGGGAACGCGAAAACGACAATGATTACTACTTCCACAACTTCTCCGAGAAGATCGCGTTCCCACTCGGCATCAACATCATCTACTACACCATGACTCACTGAAACGGAGTTCCCAGAACCCAGTTGCCAGTTGCCAGTCCCGAGTTGCCAGAGCTCAGCCTGATCCCCAGTCGATTCCTACCGAACAACTGATCCCCGCCCTCTGGAAACTGGTCTCTGGCAACTCGCTACTCCCCGCCCCGCTTGTGAACCTCCCCGCTGCCATCGTTCTCGCCCTGACCGCCACGGTCGTCTTCGCCCAGTGGCGAGGCCGCCGCGGCTGGGGCACCGGCAGCGAAAGCTACATCCCGCCCGAGGCCCGCACCGCCCGTCAGGTCGAATCGCACTCCACGGAAACCCCCACCTGGACCAACACCCCGGGGTTCTCCTCCGACACGTTCACCTTCACCCGGCTTCGCTACCAACATAACGGCTTCCAGGGCGGCGGTTGGGCCACCGACTGCCCCGACAGCGATCTCAACCTCTCCTTCCGCGTCCAGCAGATGACCTCCATCCGGGTCAATCCCGACGGACGCCTGATCCACCCCACCGATCCGGAGCTCGCCCGATACCCGTTCCTCTACATCGTCGAACCCGGAGCCCTGTCGCTCGATCCCGCCGAGGCATCCGCGTTGCGGGATCACCTCAACAACGGAGGATTCCTCCTCCTCGACGATTTTTGGGGCGAGGAAGAATGGGACAACGCCGAGCGCGTCCTCGCCGAGGTCCTGCCCGGACGGAAGTTCATCGAGCTTTCCCTCGACCACCCGCTCTACAGCTGCGTCTTCAAGATCACCTCCAAGGGACAGGTGCCCAACTACCGCACCGGCATCCGCAGCCAGTTCGATCCCGAAGGCCGCACCTGGGAACGCGACGACGCCACCGAGGTCCATCACCGCGCCATTCTCGACGACCGAGGACGCATCATGGTCCTCGCCCTGCACAACACCGACAACGGCGACGGCTGGGAACGCGAGGGCGAAAACGACTACTACTTTCACAACTTCTCCGAGAAGATCTCCTATCCCCTCGGCGTGAATATCATCCACTACGTCATGACGCACTGAGCCGGCTCCACCCCACCCCACTTTCCACCGCCAGACGCCAAGGATCATCATGTCAGAGAATACCCCAGCAGGAGACGCCACGCCGCCCCCCGTAGGAGACGAGGTAACGAGACTCTCTTCTCCCCCTCCCGTAGGCGGCGAGGTAACGAGACTCTCTTCTCCCCCTCCCCCTCCCGTAGGAGACGACGTCAGGAGACTCTCACCCACCCCTCCT
>CAMCFL010000510.1 GCA_945873715.1 Akkermansia muciniphila | reverse complement strand
TCGGGCAGCTTGGGCAAGGCCTGTGAGACGCGGTTCTGGACCTGGACCTGGGCCTTGTCGATGTCCGTGCCCAGCTTGAAGGTGACGGTCAGCGTCATGACGCCGTCGCCCGTGGCTTGCGAATGCACGTACAACGAATCCTCGATGCCGTTGATCTGCTGTTCGAGCGGGATGGCCACCGTCTCGGAGATCGTCCGCGGATTGGCTCCGGGATAGACCGCCCGCACCACGACCTGGGGCGGAGCCACCTCGGGATACTCGCTGACCGGCAATCGCCCGAGTGCGATCACGCCGACCAGAAAGATCAGGATGCTCAGGACCCCGGCGAGGATGGGGCGGCGGATGAAGTACTGGCTGAAATTCATGACGGGATGGGACGGGGTCCCCGGCTTCAGTGCGTGCTCGCCGCAGGGACCGGTGCGTTGGTGGCGGCGACCGGCAGGACCGGCATTCCCGGACGGACGCGGGCGAAGCCGTTGACCAGGATCTGTTCCGTTCCGGTCAGTCCCTCCCGAACCACGCGATGGCCGTCAATGGTCGGCCCGAGCTTGATGGTCCGGTAATCGACCGTGTTGGACGACGAGAGCAACAGGACGTAGCGCTGGGCCTGGTCGGTTCCAATGGCGGTTTCCGGTACCAACACCACCCGGCTCTTGCCGGAGATGGGCAGGCGCAATCGCGCGAACAACCCGGGGATGAGCAGTCCATCGGAGTTCGGCACTTCCGCGCGGAGCAGCAGGCTGCCGGTCTCGGCTTCGACCCGATTGTTGAAGGACTCGACGAACCCATCGCGATCGAGGGCGGGAGCGTCGGGAATGGTGAGGCGGACCGGCAGCTTCCCGGCGGCGTTCAGGGTCATGTTGCCGGCGGCCTTCAGCGCCTGGAGACGCAGGAGCGTGGCCTCGTCCAGATCGGCGTAAACGTACACGGGATCGTCGGTCACGACGGTCGTGAGCAGGGTCGTGAAGCCATCGACCCCGGAGATGTTGTTGCCGACGGTGACCAGGGCGCGGGACACCCGACCGCGGATGGGACTCTTGACCTGGGTGTATTCCAGATTGAGGCGGGCGGTGGCCAGCAGGGCTTCAGCGGAAGCAGCGGCCGCGCGGGCCTCGGCGGACCTGGTGCGCCGTTGATCGGCTTCTTCCCTTGAGATGGCCTTCTGTTCCTCCAGGGCGACGGCACGGCGGTCGTCGCGCTCGGCCCCTTCCAATCGGGCCCGTGCCTGAGCCAGATCCGCTTCGGCGCGTTGCAACGCCGCCTCGAATGGCCGTGCATCAATGACAAAGAGAAGATCGCCCTGTTCGACCCGTTGCCCGGATTTGAACCGGACCTCGGCCAGATAGCCGGAGACACGCGGACGGATCTCCACCGTTTCCTTCGGTTCGACCCGCGCACTCAACTCCACCTCGTCGGTGAAATCGCGCTGGGTGGGAGAAGCGACGGTCACGGTCGGCGGTGGCGGTTGCATGGGTTCCGACGGGGCGCGGCGGCAGCCAACCGTTCCGACGGCGAGACCTAGGACCAGGGACAGGGCGCTGAGGCGGGCGAAGGAGTGCATGGGAAGTCGGATCAGGCGGGGAAGGAGAGGGCGCTCCGGGAGCGGATTTCCTGCTGGCGACGCCACCAGCGGTGCGCTTCACCCGTCTTCTCCCGTGCCAGTTCCGGAAGCCAGAGCTCCGGGTTCGCCGTCATGCTGGCGTGGGCGCAGGCCTCCTGGAGTGCCAGTTCAACCCGGTGCGCCGGCAAGTCGCCGCGGACCTCGCCGGTGAGGTTCACCCGCAGTTGGCGCACCAGTTGGGCCAGCGGCGTGTCCGAGTGGTCCATCCAGTCGGGTACCCCGGCTGGCAGGGACGAGCGACGATTCCATTTCGATTCCATAAATTCGGTCAATGCAGCGGGAGCGATTCAAGGATTGTTGACCGCTCGTTTCCCCGGCGGCTGCGATCGGGTGGGGGCGTCCAGGTCCGGCGAACGGATGTCTGCCTGGGCGCGGGAAGCCGAAAGTCCCAGGAGTCGATGCACCGCGGGGATGAGTTCCCGGAGGATTTCCGGATCGTTGGCCACCTTGGCGCGCACCACCAGGCCGAGTTCGCAGGAGTGGATCGCCTGCGCCGTCGCCCGGATGTCTTCCTCCGTCTGGATCCCCGCCAGGCCCAGATCCCGAACGGCGCTCTCGAGGTAACACTGGGCACGATCGAAGATCTGCTGGATCAGGTTGCGGATCCGGGCGTCCTGGGTGCCGAGCTCCGTGCCGACATTGACGTACGGACATCCGCAGACGCAGCCCAGACGATCGAAAAGATCCTTCTGATGCCGGTACAGGGCCTCGCACCAGCGATCAATCCGGTCCAGTGGGCGGACCAACGGGGAGAAAATGGCGTCGAACTGAGGCTGGATGGAGGACCAATGATCGTTGTAGGTCGCGAGGGCCAGATCGGTCTTCGAAGGGAAAAAATGGTAGAAGCTGCCCTTCCTGACCCCGGCCTGTTCGCAGATCTGCTCGACGCCGACGCTGCTGAAGCTGTGCGTCCAGATGAGATCGAGCGCTGCCTGTAGCAGTCGTTCCCGTGCGTCACTGGTGCGTCCCATGGTCGTTTCATGCCGCACATCCGTCTGATGCCGCGCGCACGAGCGGAACCCATCGTCCGAGTGTACCGATCGGTCAAGTATGTTTTCAGGAAGAGGCGGGCGAGGACGCCCGCGGTCCCAGGAGGAACCGCCCGCTGAAGGCAGCGGCCGGGCTACCGAGATGGGAGACAATGGGGTCGCGTCCATATTGTTGACAATTCAAGTCATCCCTTCGGACGCAGGGCGTCCGCTTCCCAATAGTCAACAATATAGACGCGACCCCATTGATGTGCCAGGCAGACCCGTTCCTGGATTGGATTCGCCAACTGGATCTATCGCTGGCGCGGCAGCGTCGTGGAGTGCGGGCAGCGTCAGCTGCCGCTTTGGTCGCGGGACGAACGTCCGCCGTGGACGGCCCTTTGCCCCTGCCGTGCCGGAATGCCCTCCTGACCCATCCGTCCTCCGTTTCTCCGCTTCTCCGCGGCCATCCCCCGCCCGGATCCAAAAACCGGATTCTCCCGCAGAGACGCAGAGACGCAGAGAAGGAGCGCGATCCCTCCGGGATCGACGTGATCCGGGACGCGTGCCGGCGGTCGCGACGACCGCCGGCTACCTTCCGGGACGCCTCCGGCGTCCGTCCCAGCCGATGGGTGCTGGGGTGTGAACCATTCGGAGGGAAGCGTTCTACGCGTCTGCCGTGGGAGACAATGGGGTCGCGTCTATATTGTTGACAATTCAAGTCATCCCTTCGGACGCAGGGCGTCCGCTTCCCAATAGTCAACAATATAGACGCGAC
>CAMCFL010000509.1 GCA_945873715.1 Akkermansia muciniphila | reverse complement strand
GGCGGCATTGAGGGAAAGTTGACCGCGCGACTTGCCGGCGGGAAGGACCAGCGGTGGGACGTTCACGCCGGACGGCCCCTCGGCGATCACCTTGATCTCACCGTCGAACCCGGGCTGACGTACCACCGCGATGTCGAGGGCCACAGAGGCGTTCTGTTGGACGGCGGCAGAGGCCTGACCCACGTCGACGGAGAAGGGTGCTGGAGGGAGAAGGGTCAGCCATCCGGCCTCGGCCAGCTGGACGTCGCGCACGACGGCTCGTCCGGCCAGTTCGCCGGTGGCGTGCAACCGGAGCGGGAAGTTCTGGCCCGGCGCGTTCTCGGTCGCTCCCAGAAGGATCCATCCGGCGTCACTGCCGGAGCCGACCGTGAAGGGAATGACGGAGACTCCCGGAGGCAGGGCGGTGGCACCCACACGGACGATCCCATCGAAGCCGTTCCGGCGGGCGACATCGCAACGGACCGCCAGCCAACCGCCCTGGTGGAGGCGGACTCGGCCGGCGCCGGTCCGCGCCGAAAAGTCGGGAGCGACATCCGGTTGCCGGACGACCATTCGATAGCCGAACCGATCCCCGCCGCGATCGGTCAGGTCCCGGAGGTGGAGAAGGTAATCGGTGTCCTTCTTGGCATCGAACTCGATGCGGGCATCGGGTCCACTGGCGTCGTCATTTCGCTGGAGGACCTTGCCCTGGGCGTCCTGGAGGGTGAGCAGGGCATCGAGGGGAGAACCGTAGCGCCGGGCAAACACCTCCACGATCCAGCGTTGATCGGACGGACTGCGGAAGCGGAAGAGGTCCACGTCGCCGGCCTTCTCGATGCGTCCGTTGATGGCGACGGCACCGGTGGCGGCGTTGGCCTTCTCGGGAGCATTGTTGGGTTCGCTTTCGCGCAGCTCCGGCAGGTCGCCGACTTCGAACCCGATCGGGTTCGAGTAGCCGGCGGAGGTTCGGGCGCGGAGTTCCTGACGTCCCATCGGGGCATCGGCGGCGAGGGCGAGCGTCAGGCGATCGGCACCCTCCAGCCGAGTCCCCATCAACTGCACTTCCACGACCGAGCCGCGTCGGCCGCCGAAGGGGAAAAGCGATTCGAGATAAGGCCGCGCGCCGGCCACCAGATGATAGACCGACCGGTCGCCGCCCAGGTATCGGACGTCATTGAGGCGGACGACGTATTCGCCGTCGGCCGGGGCCTTGAACAATAGGTAAGGGTCGAGGCCGTGGACATCTTCGCTGCGGACCAGTTCCTTCCCCTGGGCATCGAGGATCAGGAGGGTGGCGTCGAGGGGGGAACCAGTGCGGTTGGCCTGGAGGTCAAAGGCGATCTCTTCCCCGGCGCGGGCCTTGAACCGGTAGTGATCGAGTTCGGTGCCGTTGCTGATCCGACCGGAGATGCCGACGGGCAGGGAAAGCAGGGGTGCCGAGACGGATTGGGCGGTCCCGGCGGGTTCGGCGATCTCGGGCAGGTCGGTCACCTGGATCACCAGCGGATTGGAGACGCCACCCGGACCGGCGACGCGCACCTCGTGAGCCCCGAGCGGCGCGTCCGGACCGACGACGACCTGCACGGCGTAGGAGCGGGCGGGATCGGTGGGACGCACGGAGATTCCGCCGGCAGATCCTTCGAGGACCACGGCGGGCGCGGAGGCGGGCTGGGGGGAGATGCGCAGGGCGGGATGGGACGGCAGGGAATCGGTGACCGCACCCAGACCCTCGCCGGCGAGGGTGATGGTGTTGGTCGACCCGCGTTGCAGGAAGGTGGAGGAAGCCGAATCGAGCCGCGGGACCGGTTGGATCGCGGCGTGTGCGGAGACTCCGACGAAGAGCAGTCCGGCAAGCCCGGCGATGTCAGGTTTTGGTTTCACGCTTCGGAAGACGGTTGGGAACCGGGGAACTGGCATCTGTGGATAAAGTTCGGTCCCTGAGTTGGATCAGTCGATGTAGGCCCGCTGCCCTCAGCGGGCGCTTTCACATCGCCGCCTGAGGGCAGGCGGCCTACAGGCTTGAAACTGAAAACTTCGAGCTCACCTCAACTGAACAACCCGAGCACGGCCTCGGCCTGGACGAGTTCGCGCGGTTGGTTGAGGTGGTTCATGACGATGGTGTGCGGATCGATGCCGAGGGCGTGGTAGATGGTGGCCACGATCTGGGTGGGATGGACGGGCAATTCCGCCGGGGAGGAACCGGTGGCGTCCGAACGCCCATAGAGCGCGCCGCGGGAGACGCCGGCTCCGGCGATGAAGGCGGTGTAGCAATAAGGCCAGTGATCGCGGCCGTCGGGGGAATTGGTGTTGCCGCTGGTGGAGACGCCGAGGCGCGGGCTCCGCCCGAATTCGCCGAGGGCGACCACCAGGGTTTCCTTGAGGAGCCCGCGTTGGTCGAGATCCTCCAGCAGGGCGCTCAGACCGGAATCCAGTTTCGGACAATGCAGGTTGCGGAGCGGACCGAAGTTGGCGGCGTGGGTGTCCCAGGCGTCCACGGTGGGATCACCGTTGGCGACGGCGGGCCAGTTCATCTGGACCACGCGGGTGCCGGCCTCGACGAGGCGGCGGGCGAGGAGGCAACCCTGGCCGAAGGTGTGACGGCCGTAGCGATCACGGAGGGCATCGGCTTCCTTGGTGAGATCGAAGGCATCGCGGGCACGGCCGCTGGAGACGAGGTCGAAGGCCTTCTGGTAGTAGGCGTCGAGGGCGTACTTCTCGACCGCCTTCTCCATGTCGGGCATGGCGTCATTGACGCTCTTGAGCAGGCGGGAGCGACGCTCCAGACGTTCGCGCGAGACCTCGGGACGCAGGGTGAGGTCGGCCAGGTTGATCTCCTTCGCCGGGTCCTGGTAAAAGTAGTAGGGGTCGAAGGCCGCCCCGAGAAACCCGGCGGTGCCGCCCTTGCCGATCACGTTCGATTCCTGCAACGGCCGCGGAAGCATGACGAACGGCAGCATGGGAACCTCCGGTGGACGCAGTCGGGCGATCTGCGATCCGAGGTGGGGGAAATCGTTCGGGGCTGGAGGCTCCAGCTGACCGGAAGGCGACACGCGGTCGGGCGTGTAGCCGGTCATGATCTGGTAGATGGCGGCGGTGTGGTTGAAGAGACCGACGGGCGTGTAGCTCATCGAACGGATGAGTGTCGCCTTGTCCATCTGCTGGGCCAGCTTGGGCATCACCTCGCTCAACTGGATGCCGGCGACGTTGGTACGGATGGGTTTGAAATCACCGCGGATGTTGGAGGGCGCATCCGGCTTCGGATCCCAGATGTCGATGTGGCTCGGTCCGCCCTGGAGATAGAGGATGATGACCGACTTGGCGCGGCCCCAGCCGTTCTTGGGTTGGCCGGCGGCAGGGCCGACACCGGGTGCCTGCTGGGCCTGCAGCTT
>CAMCFL010000508.1 GCA_945873715.1 Akkermansia muciniphila | reverse complement strand
GGACGACGGAGGCGTCCCGGAGGGTAGCCGGCGGTCGAATGACCGCCGGATTGCCGGTCCCATGAGCCCAACGACCCCGGAGGGGTCGCGCCGTCGCAGCCCCGCTCCGCAGGTTCGATCGTGGGCAGGGAGGCAAGCCCGCAAACCGGTTTCTCCCGCAGAGACGCAGAGGCGCAGAGAAGACCCGTCCCTGCGGGCCGCCGACAGCCCAGCTCGTGTGGTGCATTGGGATCCCACGGACGGTCTGTCCCCGTGACGGAGTCCCGTCCCATCCGCGTTCATCCGCGTTGATCCGCGTCCTCCGCGGTCCAACCCTCGCGGCGCGTACCACGAGCCAGGAGGATTCGTACATCTACGATGCGGCGGTGCGGGCGAAAGCGGCAGCTGACGCTGCACCTCCGTTTCGATCCTGAGCTCGCGCGACGCTATGGGCTGACGGTCTTGCCGCCGCCGCCGGTTGTGCCTCCCCCCAACCGTTGATGGGCGAGAAGCCGGAAGCGGTGGTCGAGGGTCTTGCCGGACTTGAGTGCGACCCAGCCGGACACGAGCAGGTGGGCGATGTGGAAGGTGACAAACCAGACGGCGAGCGCTGACTCTCGGGTGTTGTAGGTGGAGAGGATGAAGACGCCGAGCGCGGTGATCCATGGCGGTAGGAGGATGGGAAGCAGGGTTCGGGCAAGGACGGTGCCGATCTTTCGCTGCTTCAATGCGTGGAGGACCCCGGCGTTCTCGATGGCGGGTGCGTCCGCCCAGAGGGAGGCAATGCCACCCAGGAAAATCGCGAGGAAGACGATCCGGATCGGCGCGTCGCCAAGGTCGAGTTCGGGATCGAAGATGTTGAGACAGAGGAGGAGGTTGACCGCCACCAGCAGGCGTCGGGTGTCGTGGACGCGGTAGCGGACGGCCTCCCGACGACCCCGACGCAGGGTCGTCGGGTTGACGGGAGTGCAGAGGAGGAGTTCGAGTCCGCCCTGCTGGATCTCTTCGAGCCAAGGCCCGACGGCGGCCAGAGCGGTTCGGATCTTGAACACCACGTGCAGGGCGTAGGCGATCAACATGGCGGTGATGAACAGCGGGATCGCGAGGCTTTGCTTCGGCGCGATGAAGGCGGCGAATTGGAAGCAGCCAAACGCGACCAGCCCGAGCCGGAAGATCCAGTCGAGCCCCCGAACTTGCGGAATCCGACGGAGGTACTGGCGGGCGTAGGAAGTGAGGGAGAGCGGAAGCGGGGCGCTGGCCGCGGTGCCAGCCGCTTGGACGCCCTCCGGACCCGGTTTGGTCCGGTCCGGTGCGAAGCCGGTGCGTCCGGTCCGGGAAAGTTCCAGGGCGGCGGCGGCAAGGGCCATCGCGCCGTAGAGCGCTGAGGAGCTTGCGGACAGGAGCGCTCCCAGTATTGAGCTGCCCATCGTGGCGTCGGCCGACCACGCCCGGGCGAGTCCGGTGACGGGGCTCAACAGGTCGATCCGGGTTACGAAGGCAGGGCCGATTCCGGAACCCTGGGCCAGCCACGCCGCGAGGGGTGGCAGCGTGCAGAGCAGGACGATGACGAGGAGGGCATGCGAGTACGCCCCGGCCGTGGACCGGGAACGTGCGGACGCCCACAGACCGATCCCGGCGGAGCAGGCGAAGGTGCTAATCAGCAGCAGGCAGGCGGTCCAGAAGGCGGTCCAGGAGACGCCCCCCATCATGAGCGGGAGCGCCAGGATCGGCAGGGTCCCGAGCAAGGCGCAGAGCCCTTGGACGGCGCAGGCAGAGAGCTTGCCGAAGGTGACATCGAGGCTGCCCAGTTCGGTAAGGAACAATAGGCCGAGGGTCCCGGTCCTTCGTTCCGACACGATGGAATCCGACGTCAGGAGAACCCCTCCGAGCAGGCAACCGGCGAAGACGGTTGAACTCAGGAGCTTGAAGGTCAGGAGCGGAAGGGTGGTCATGCCCACCACGGATCTCCCGGGAAGGATCAGGAGTACCCCTCCCAGCAGAGCCAGCAGGACGGCCGCCAGGACCCGGGTGTGGTACGTCCAGGGCTGGCGCCCGGCCACGATCAGTTCGCGCTGGACGACGGGAAGGGTGGTCATCGGGATTGCTTCGAAGGGCCCGCATTTCCTACGGTCCGCCGCCGTTGTGACGGTGGGGTGACGATGGACGTTGCCCGGGAACGACGACGCACATTGCCATGGCCTATCTGAACGAGAATTACCTGAAGCTGAAGGCGGGATACCTGTTTCCTGAAATCGGACGTCGCGTGAAGGCGTTCTGCGACGGGAATCCCGAGGCCGCCAAGCGGTTGATCCGCTGTGGCATCGGGGACGTGACCGAACCGTTGCCGGCGGCGGTGATTGCGGCGATGCACCGGGCGGTCGACGAGATGGCGGTGCGCGAGACCTTCAAGGGGTACGGCCCGGAACAGGGCTATGAATGGCTGCGGAGTGCCATCGCATTGAACGATTATCGGGCTCATGGCCTGGACGTGGCGGATGATGAGATCTTCGTCAGCGATGGGTCGAAGTGCGATTGCGGAGCGATCCTGGACATCCTCGGCGACCGGAACAAGCTGGCGATCACCGATCCGGTGTACCCGGTGTACGTCGACACCAACGTGATGGCGGGTCACACCGGGGATGCTGATACCAGCGGGGCTTACGCGGGAATCCATTACCTGCCGTGCACGCAGGAGAACGGGTTCATTCCCGCTCCGCCCACCGAAGCCGTCGATGTGGTTTATCTGTGTTCGCCCAACAATCCGACCGGTGCGGCGGCCAATCGGGAACAGTTGGAGGCGTGGGTGGCGTACGCATTGAAACATGGGGCGATCCTGCTCTTTGATGCGGCCTACGAGGCCTACATCACCCAGCCCGGTGTGCCGCATTCGATCTATGAGATCCCCGGGGCCCGGGAATGTGCGATCGAGTTCCGGAGTTTTTCCAAGAATGGCGGTTTCACGGGGGTGCGGTGTGCCTTCACGGTGGTGCCGAAGTCCCTCAAGGCGCGGACCGGGGCAGGGGAAGGCCTGCCGTTGCATCCGCTGTGGTCACGCCGGATGACGACCAAGTTCAATGGCGTGTCCTACCTCGTTCAGCGTGCGGCGGAGGCGTTGTACTCCGCTGACGGCAAGGCGCAGGTGCGGGCGTTGGTGGAGCATTACATGGGGAATGCGCGAATCCTGGTTGCCGGGGCGAAGGCCGCCGGACTGACGGTGCTGGGAGGAGTGAACGCTCCGTACATCTGGGTCGGTGCGCCCGCGGGCTATACCAGTTGGCAGGCCTTCGACAAGATCCTGGGCGACGCCAATGTGGTGATCACGCCGGGATCGGGTTTCGGGCGCAACGGCGAGGGATGGTTCCGGGTCAGCGCGTTCAACAGTCGGGCGAACGCGGAGGAAGTCGCGCGG
>CAMCFL010000507.1 GCA_945873715.1 Akkermansia muciniphila | reverse complement strand
TGTCCGCCCTTTCCGGGCGTGACGCCGGCAACGACCTGGGAGCCGTAAGCGAGCGAAAGTTGGGCGTGTTTGGCGCCGAAGGAACCGGTGATGCCCTGGATGAGCACCTTGGTCTGCGGAGTAACGAGAATGGCCATGTTAGATCGGATTGAAGATTGCGGGGGCGACTCAGGCAGCGCGGGTGGCCTTGACGACCTTCTGGGCGGCATCCGCCATGGAGTCGCCCGGGATGATGGTGAGGCCGGACTCGGCGAGGGTCTTCTTGCCGGCGGCGACGTTGTTGCCTTCGAGGCGGACGACGAGCGGCAGCTTCAGGCCGGTCTCGCGGACGGCATCGACGATCCCGGTGGCGATCACATTGCAGTCCATGATGCCGCCGAAGATGTTGACGAGAATGCCCTTCACCGCGGCATCGCTCAGGATGATGCGGAAGGCGGCCGCCACCTGTTCCTTGGAAGCGCCACCCCCGACGTCGAGGAAGTTGGCCGGATCACCGCCAAAGTGCTTGATGATGTCCATGGTGGACATCGCCAGACCGGCACCGTTGACCAGACAGGCAATGTTGCCGTCGAGCTTGATGTAGTTCAGCGAGAACTTGCTGGCTTCCACTTCCAGGGGCGATTCCTCGGCGAGATCGCGCATGGCCTGGAGGTCGGGGTGCCGGTAGAGGGCGTTGTCGTCGAGGCCGATCTTGGCATCGACGGCGACCATGCTTTCCTTGCCGCCGGGACCTTCGACGATGCACAGGGGGTTGATCTCAACCATGGCGGCGTCGCTTTCCCACGACGCCTTGTAGACGCCGGTGATCAGCTTGCAGGCCTGGTTGAAGAGATCGCCCTTCAGCCCGAGGGCCGCCGCGATCTTCCGGGCCTGGTACGGCATCAGGCCGACCGCCGGATCCACGTGCTCGCGGATGATCTTCTCCGGGGTGTGGGCGGCGACCTCTTCGATCTCCACGCCGCCCTCGGTGCTCGCCATGATCAGCGGCCGGGAATTGTTCCGGTCGAGAAGCACGGCCAGGTAGAACTCCTTCTTGATCTTCTCGGCAGCCGCGACGAGGAGGGTCTGCACGACGCGCCCCTCGGGACCGGTCTGTTTGGTGACGAGCGTCTTGCCCAGCATGTTTCCGGCATAATTCACGGCTTCATCCAGGGTCTTGGCGAGCTTCACGCCCCCCTGAAATCCGTGAGTGAACGTTCCCTTGCCGCGTCCACCCGCGTGGATCTGGGACTTGATCACGATCAGCGTGTGTCCCGCAGCGAACAGCTTCTCGGCGACCGCCCGGGCTTCCTCAATGGTCTTGCAGGGTTCTCCCGGCGGCACGGCCACTCCGTGTCGCGCGAGCAATTGCTTGGCTTGGTATTCGTGGATGTTCATCGGCTATCTCAATCGTTGGGCCCGGTATTGCACCGCCGGGAACGGCCGGGAGTCGTGAACCCCCGACTGGCTGGAAAAAGCAATGGAAAAAACGGGTCCGTCACACGGCCCCGGCACTGGCAGCCCTCTGCCCCACTGAAAGGAACCTTGAAACCCTCAGCGCTCATCGACGGGGACGACCTTCAGGCCAACCGGCCCAGTGTACACCGACTGCGGGCGGATGAGCTTGTTGTCCGCCAACTGCTCCAGCACGTGCGCCGTCCAACCGCTCATGCGGGCAATGGCGAACAATGGGGTGAACAGGTCGGTCGGAATACCCAGGGAGTAGTACACCGTGGCACTGTAGAAATCGACGTTCGCGTGCAGGTTCTTCTCGGTGAGCATGATCTCCGCGATGCGCTCCGACATCTGGATCCACTTTGGCTCGCCGAGCTTGGCCGACAGGATCTGGGCCATGCGCTTGAGGTGCGGTGCCCGCGGATCGAGCACCTTGTACACGCGATGTCCGATGCCCATGATCTTTTGCTTCTGGCGCAGGCATTCAGCCACGTAGGCGTCCACGCCTTCCAGGGAGCCGATCTGCTTGAGCATCTTGATCACGCCCTCGTTCGCACCGCCGTGGAGCGGGCCCTTCAACGTTCCGATCGCCGAGGTGATCGCCGAGTACATGTCGCTCTGGGTCGCAATCGTCACCCGGGCACTGAACGTCGAGGCATTCATTCCGTGATCGGCATGCAGCACGTAGCACATGTCCATCGTGCTCACCTTCTCGGCCGACGGCTTCTCGCCATCGATCATGTAAAGAAAGTTGGCCGCCTCCCCGAGGGTCGGGTCCGGTGCCACCAGCGGCAGACCCTGCCGGGACCGGTGGAAATAGGCCGTGATCACCGGAATCTGGGCCACGAGCCGGAACGCCTTGCGACGTTGCGCGTCCATCGTGTCGTTGTCCGCGGTGGTGTCATAGCAACCCAGGGCGGAGACGCCGGTCCGGATGGCATGCATCGGCGGGGTATCCTTGGGAAGGTGGGTGACGAGGTCCGTCACGCCCTGGGGCAGGTCGCGATAGCCGGCCAGCAGGGCCTTGAGCTCGTTCAACTCGGTCCGGTTGGGCAGGCGGTTGTAGTAAAGGAGGTGCACCACCTCCTCAAAGGTCACGTTGCCCGCCAACTCGTCGATGTCGTAGCCACAGTAGATCAACTGACCCACATCCCCACGAACGTCGCTCAGGCGCGTATGCGCGGCGATGATTCCGTCGAGGCCCTTTGCAAAAACAGCGGCATTATCAGCAGTGCTCATGTCGTGGTTGGATGCTTCTCTCCGATTCCCGCAAACCCAAACTCTGTTGACCCCCCTGCCGGGGCGTCAACGGATTTCCCGGATTTCCGCCCGGATGTTCAGACGACCTTACATCTTGCACACGCCCGCGAGCTTTGCAAACCCGCCCTCTGCCATGATGTTCGCCGCATGAAACTTTCGGTGGTCATTCCCGCCTTCAATGAGGAACGACTCTTGCCTGCCACGCTCCAGGCCGTGCAGCTGGCCATCCAAGGCCTCCCTTCCCAGGGTTGGTCCACCGAAGTCGTGGTCTGCGACAACAACTCCACCGATCGCACCGCCGAAGTCGCCCGCTCCTTCGGAGCCACCGTCGTGTTCGAGCCGGTCAACATGATCGGACGGGCCCGCAACGCCGGCGCCGCCGCCGCCACGGGCGACTGGATCCTTTTTCTCGACGCCGATTCGATCCCCTCCCCGGGACTTTTCCAGGCGACGGCCGCCGCCATCTCCTCCGGACGCTGCTTCGCCGGCGGCAGCACCCTCCGACTGGACGGCGGGCCACCCTCGGCGCATTTCATCGGCGGGGTCTGGAACCTGATCAGTCGGATCGGCCGTGTGCCGGCGGGCTCCTACCTCTTTGTCGAGACCGCGGCCTTCCGGGAGATCGGCGGGTTCAGCCTGAAACAATTCGCCGGTGAGGAGCTGGACCTTGCGCAACGACTCAAGCGCAGCGCCCG
>CAMCFL010000506.1 GCA_945873715.1 Akkermansia muciniphila | reverse complement strand
GGGCG
Source organism: Akkermansia muciniphila (assembly GCA_945873715.1). Lineage (GTDB taxonomy): Bacteria > Verrucomicrobiota > Verrucomicrobiia > Limisphaerales > UBA9464 > UBA6176. The sequence continues at coordinate 3,386 of CAMCFL010000506.1, read as the reverse complement.
TTTCCTCATCGCCGCCTGAGGGCCTGCGAAGCCAGGACGCGACCCCAGGCATGCCCATCTGCGGAATCTGCGCCATCTGTGGATAATCTCCTCCAATCTCTCGGATGATCGACCCTCACGCCGTTCCTGAATCCATCCTGCGGCGCAAGGGTTCCCCGACGACCGCCGGTGTTCCCCAGGCGGTCCGCGCCCTGCTCGAAACCGGCCGCGTCGAGACCGTCAACCTCGCCGAGTGGTTGGTTGCCGATCAGGCCGCCTTGGCGGCCCACGTCCTCCCGACCATCGGTCTGGGCCCGGCAGTTCCCGCCATCGTGGAAGCCCTCGGCCACCTGGAGAACCCCACCGCACCGCGTCGTCTGGTCACCGTCGCCTCGACTCTGGGCTCCCGACTCGGAGGATCCCGGGCGCTGGACCAGGCCGTGGATTCCCTCCGGCAACATTCCTCGGACCTCGTCCGGAGTTGGGGATGTCACCTCGTCGGCGTGCGCACCGACCTGGACCTGACGGCGAAGCTGGACCGGATCCGTCCGTTTGCTGCCGATCACAACATGAGTGTGCGCGAGTGCGCCTGGATGGCCGTGCGCAGTGACATCGCCTTCGATCTCGAAAACGCGCTGCGATTGCTGGAGCCGTTCGTCTGGGAAGCCGATGCGAACCTGCGCCGCTTCGCCACCGAAGCCACCCGTCCGCGAGGCGTCTGGTGTCGGCATCTTCCCGAGCTCAGGGAACGTCCGGAGAAGGGATTGGCGCTTCTCGAACCGCTTCAGTCCGATCCCTCACGATACGTCCAGAACTCAGCCGCCAACTGGCTCAACGACGCGTCGAAGACCCGACCCGACTGGGTGCGTGCGGTTTGCGACCGTTGGATCGCTGGCGAACCCACGACCGCAACCCGGTACATCTGCCGACGCGCCCTGCGGACCCTGAATTCCTCGAGGTAGGCGACGAGGTCACGAGGCTCATCCTGGGCGGGCGGGGAACATTCGCGGGCCAACCCGCGTCCCATGGAAGTCAGAGTCTCCTCACGTCGACGCCTACCCCGTAGGCGACGAGGTCACGAGGCTCAGTGCGCACAGCACGCGCCCGCCGCGACATCGGGGCTCAGGTAGGGAATCCCCAACGCCATTCCTCGGAGCACCAGGAGTAAGCCGACCATTCCGAGCGAGACGGGAATCAGGCGTTGCAGACGCAACCGGAGCCCGACGGGAATCACCTGCCCGCCGAGGCTCAACCCGAGCATCATCGGAACGGTCCCCAGACCGAACAATCCCATGTAAAGCAGGCCACTCGCCACACCGCCTGCCGCGGCAGCCCCGGCGCAGGCGGCGTAAACCAATCCGCAGGGCAACAGGCCATTGACCAGGCCCAGCACGGCGAGGGAACCCAGGGAACGCCTTTGCAGCCACCAGGCCAGCCAACCCTTCACCCGGCTCACCCAGCGGTTGAGGGGTGCCGCCGATCCAGTCCAGAACGACGCCACCAGACCCGACAGGATCAGGATTCCGGCACCGATGGAGACCCACTGTTGGACTCCCGCCAGCGCCAGTGACCGGCCCATCAGACCAAACAGGGCCCCGAGGGCCATATAGGTCACCAACCGCCCGATCTGATAAAACAATCTTCCCGCCACAAACCCGGCCATCCCGCGCCCCGGATGCGGCAGGGCAATGGCGAGAGGCCCGCACATTCCCGCGCAATGCAGGCTCCCGGCCAATCCCAGGATGAAAGCGGTCCAGAGCATGGGATCCAGTTCAGCGCTTCGGCGGCAAGACCAGGGAGTCGTCCATGGAATACTCCAGACCGCCGGACGTCCACCGCACCCGCGCACGCCACAGGCCCGGCTCCAGATCCGGGAGCGACACCACCTGCCGCCCATCGACGGCGGGTGCCAGTTTCACCACCCGATCCCGTCCCGCATCCGACGGGCGATAGAGCTGCACGGTTCCGGCCGACAGCGTTCCGAGATGCGGGACGGGGATCCGGACGGTCAACTTCCGGGCGGCGGGATCCGACGCCACGGTGGCCGACGGGCCGATGGCGCGGGTCCGTTCGATCCGGTTCATCTGCGTCTGGTAGCGGATTTCCTCCTCATAATAGTCCGGGCGCACCAGGTCGTTCTGTTGACCGACGGCGAAGGCGATGAAGCTCCCGACACAGGCCGCGAAGACCACCAGGAAGGCGGTGATCCCGATGGGCCATGGATCCCATCGGCGGGACGGTGACAAGGGGAGATCTGGGTGAATCGGTATCATCTGTGTCATCTGTGGATAAAACTCGGGGATCCTGGAATGGCGAATGTGTTCAGGGGACTTAGTGCTTCTCGCGACCGGGACCGACGAAGACGGACTTCACGGTCTCGATGCGTTTGCCCTTGGAGTAGACGCCGATCTCCAGCGGGGTGTGACGGCCGTGCAGGTCCTCGGATTCCATCTCAACGAGGATTGAACGTTCGCCCAGCTTCTCCTTGGGAATGGTCCAGCGTTCCCCACCCATCACGCGGATGCGTCCCTCGACGTTTTCCAGGCGGAACTCCACCGGAATGTCATGGGAGGTCTTGTTGACGACCTTGACCGTATAGAGATTGCTGAAGCGATCGTCCCCCAACTTCTGGAACAAGGCACCCGGTGCCCGCAACAGGAGGGTCTCCACGTCCGACCGGGTGAAGACCAGGAATGCCAGCAGACACCCGAGCGCCCCCAACAGGACCGAGTAACCGATCATCCGGGGCGTGATCCGGATGGGCTCGCCCTTTTGGATGCCGTTCAACGAGGCATAACGCACCAATCCCCGCGGACGCCCGATCTTGTCCATGATGGAATCGCAGGCATCGATGCAGGCGGTGCAATGGACGCACTCCATCTGGATGCCGTTCCGGATGTCGATGCCGGTGGGGCACACGGCGACGCATTGCCGGCAGTTCACGCAATCGCCGATCCCTTCCGCCTGACGCGCCACGGCGGTCTGCCCCTTCTTCCAGGGGGCCCGGGATTCGCCCCGCTTGTCGTCATAGGCCACGACGATCGTGTTCTCATCCAGCAGGGCGGACTGAAACCGGCCGTAGGGACAGATGAAGGTGCAGGCTTGTTCGCGGAACCGGGAGAAGATGCCGTAGAAGATCAGCGAGAATCCCACCATGAACGACAGGCCGGTGACGTGATTCCGCGGGTCATCCCGGATGATGTGAATGAGTACGTCACTGCCGATGATATAACTCAGGAGGGTGTTGCCCACGAGAAAGGAGAGCGCAAAGAAGAGCGAGTGCTTCGCCCATTTCCTCAGGATCTTGTCGATCGTCCACGGACCTGCGTCCCGGACCTTGGCAGTGGGTCCGTCGCCTTCGATCCAGTACTCGATCTTCCGGAAGACCATTTCCATCATGACCGTCT
>CAMCFL010000505.1 GCA_945873715.1 Akkermansia muciniphila | reverse complement strand
GGGCTGTTTGCATCGATCAACACGGCTCCGGGGATGTGCCCGGCCTTGAACTCCTTCTCGGTCCGGACATCCAGGACGACCACGTTCGTCCCGGTGCGCATCTTCTCGAACTCCTTCACCGTGATGCTCTGGAACGCCGGCTTGCTGTCGGCGCGCACGCCACTGTCATCGCCCCGGACCGCCACCACCGCGGTCAGGAGCCCCAACATCAACCACCAGGAACGCAGGATTCGCATGCCCCGAGAATGAACCAAAGTCGGGACATGAAAAGGGGCAACATCCCCCATCAGGAGGGATGGGTTTGTAGGCCGCCTGCCCTCAGGCGGCGCTGGAAGAGACGCCCGCTGGGGGCAGCGGGCCTACAGACCTTGCCACCCCAGGCTCAACGACGCAGGTCGAGGGTCATGGGGAACTCGGAGTTGAGCCCGATCTCGGGCAGCGTGGTGCGTCCCGGGGTATGGCCATGGGCGAAGAATCGTCCCAGGCGCCGGCTCTCGGCCTCGTAGGCGTTGACCGGGAGGGTGACATAATTGAGACCGCCCGGGTGCATCACGTGGTAGGTGCAACCGCCGATGCTCCGGGAGTTCCAACGGTCCACCAGATCGAACACCAACGGCGTGTGCACGCCGATGGTCGGATGCAGGCAGGAAGACGGTTGCCACGCGCGGTAACGCACCCCGGCCACGAATTCTCCCTTGACCCCGGTGGGATGCAGCGGGACCTGACGACCGGCACAGGCGACGACGTGGCGGCCATCCACCAGACCGGCGACCTTGACCTGGATCCGTTCGAGGGAGCTGTCGACATACCGCACCGCACCACCGGCGGCCCCTTCTTCACCCATGACATGCCAGGGCTCGAGCGCGGTCCGCAGCTCCACCTTCACGCCGCGTTGGACGAACTCGCCGACAAACGGGAACCGGAACTCGTAGTGGGGAGCGAACCAGGCCGACTCCAGCGGATAGCCATGTTCCTGCATGTCTTCGACGACATCGGTCAGGTCTTCCCAGACGAAGTGCGGCAGCAGGAATCGGTCGTGCAACGCCGTGTCCCAGCGGACGAGGTGATGTTCGTACGGCTGTTTCCAGAACCGGGCGATGAGCGAACGCAGCAACAGGTGCTGGGCCAGGCTCATCCGCGAATGCGGCGGCATCTCGAACGAACGCAACTCGACCAGACCCAGACGTCCGCTCGACGATTCCGGCGAGTACAGCTTGTCGACGCTGAACTCGGATCGATGGGTGTTGCCGGTGACATCCACCAACAGGTTGCGGAACAACCGATCCACCAACCACGGCGCGATCGACCCCTTCTGCGGCACCTGGCCAAAGGCTAGTTCCAGCTCATAGAGGGAATCGTTGCGGGCCTCGTCCACGCGGGGATGCTGGCTGGTGGGCCCGATGAACAATCCGCTGAACAGGTAGCTGAGCGACGGATGATTGTGCCAGTAGGCGAGCAGGCTCCGGAGCAGGTCGGGCCGGCGCAGGATGGGCGAATCCGAGGGAGTCGCTCCGCCGATCACGATGTGGTTGCCGCCACCGGTGCCGGTGTGGCGTCCGTCCATCATGAATTTCTCCGTGCCCAGGCGGCACAGGCGGGCTTCCTGGTAAACCGCCTCGGTATTGTGGACCAATTCCTTCCAGGAAGTGGCCGGGTGCAGGTTCACCTCGATGACGCCCGGATCCGGCGTGACCTTGATGACGTTCAGCCGGGAATCATAGGGCGGAGGCGATCCTTCCAGGATCACCGGGATTCCCAGGTCCGTCGCGGTCTGTTCGACCAGCGCCGTCAGCCCCAGGTATTCCTCCAATTCCTCGACGGGCGGGAAGAACACGTGCAATCGGCCTTCCCGCGGCTCGAAACAGATGGCCGTCCGGACGATCCAGGAAGCGGACTCCTGGGCGGTCGGGACCCGTTCCTGCGTTCCCACCTCCGCTGCTGCCCCACCGGTCCCGCCGGGAGCGGTTGCCCTTGCCTTCACACGGTCAGCCGGGGCCTTCTCGGTGGTCGAATCCATCGCCACCTCACCCGCCCGCACCATCCGGATGGGCGCCGAAGCCGGGGCCAGGGCGGCCCGGGGTTGCATGGGATCCTTCTGGTGAACGTAGGGGTAATCGCCTTCCTTCACCCACGGCTGGGAATCCAGCGGCAACCGATAGCCCATGGGAGAATCCCCGGGGATCAACCACATGGTCTCGCCCCGCAGGAACCAGGGTCCGCTCTGCCAACGTCCATCGGTCCGGTGGAGCGGGAGCACGTATCCCACCACCTTCTGCAAGCCCTGCCCGAAGACGCGCATCAGCCGCGCCCGTTCCTCGGGATCCGCCAGGTTGGACTTCAACGGATCGACGTTGAATGGCAGGCGACGCTCGCGCCACAGGTAGTAATAGGCGTCTTCATAACCAGGCATCAGCCAGCGTCCACCCACCCCGGCGTTCTCGGCGAAGCGCTGTGCGAAACGTTCCGCCTCGGCAGGCCCATGATTCAACGGTCGGCGTTCGTCGGCGATCAACGCATCGTCATGCCAGATCGGCTGACCGTCCTTGCGCCAGTAACAGCCCATCGCCCAGCGCGGCAGGGATTCGCCCGGATACCATTTGCCCTGCCCGTAAAACATCAGTCCGCCGGGGGCAAAGCGCGCTCGTAGCCGCTTGATCAGGTCCCCGGACAACACCCGCTTCACCGGCCCGACCGCAGCCGTGTTCCACTCGGCACCGTCCATGTCGTCGATCGAAACAAAGGTCGGCTCACCGCCCATGGTGAGGCGCACGTCGCCGGCGACCAACTCCTCATCCACCTTGCCGCCGAGGATCTCGATCCGCTCCCACTGCTCATCCGTGTAGGGCTTGGTGACGCGGGGAGATTCGAAGATCCGCGTCACGCTCATCTCATGGACCAGCGTCGATTCGCACTTGTCCACCGCACCGGAGACCGGCGCGGCACTGGCGGGTTCCGGGGTGCAGGAAAGCGGGATGTGCCCCTCGCCCGCCATGAGGCCGGAGGTGGGATCAAGCCCGATCCAGCCGGCACCGGGCAGATACACCTCGCACCAGGCGTGCAGGTCGGTGAAATCGATCGAGGTGCCACTGGGGCCGTCCAGCGACTTCACGTCGGGCGCGAGCTGGATGAGATACCCGGAAACGAAACGGGCGGCGAAACCGAGCGCGCGGAGCAACTGGACCAGCAACCATCCGGAATCGCGGCAGGAACCGCTCTTGAGCGTCAGCGTTTCCTCGGGGGTCTGGACGCCGGGTTCGAGCCGGATGAGGTATTTCACCTCTTCATTGACGCACCGGTTGACGGCCACGACGAAGTCGATGGTCCGCATCTTGGCGCTGCGCCACTTGTCGATCAGCCCGAGCAACCGGGGACCCGCTCCAGGCCAGGCGAGAAAGGCCGCCAGAT
>CAMCFL010000504.1 GCA_945873715.1 Akkermansia muciniphila | reverse complement strand
GGTTGCTCCCGTCTCACTGCACATCCACCGGCTTCACGAGTCGTCGCAAGGTGAGTCGCCCGACCCGCAACCCATCCAGTTCATCGATGATCAGCTCATGCCCGGCGACTTCGAGGCGACCACCGCGTCGGGGGAACCGACCCAACTGCTGGGTGACCCACCCGCTGACGGTGGTGACTTCCGAGTCATCGAGTTTCTCTCCGATCAACTCCGACAACTCGAACAGGGGCAGCGTGCCGTCGAGCTCCCACACGCCCTCGCCCTTGGGCACCAACCGCGGCTTCTCATGGTCGAACTCGTCCTGGATCTGGCCCACCAGTTCCTCCAGCACATTCTCGAGGGTGACCAAACCCACCGTGCCGCCGTACTCATCCACCACGATGGCGAGGTGCGACTTCCGTTCGAGGAACAGGCGGAGCGCCGTCTCGAGTCGCGCGGTGGGCGGCAGATAGATCAGCGGCCGAGCCGCGGAAACGAGATCCGCGCCGGTCCGGGCCCGGTCGCGGGCGGCCATCAGATCCTTGAAATGAACCACTCCACGGGTGCGGTCGGGGTCGCCCTCCTGCGCCAGGGGAAACCGGGAGAACCGACTGGTCTCCGCTGTGCGCAGGCATTCGGCAATCGGCTCGGTGGTACTCAGGCAGACGACGTGGGTCCGGGGCGTCATGACTTCGCGCACGATGCGTCGACGCAGGTCAAAGGCATTCAGGACAAGGTCCCGTGCGAGATTGGATTCGCCCTCGGCATGGCCCCGGCCGGAAAGCATCAGGCGCAGTTCTTCCTCGGAATGATCCCCCCCGTGTTCGGAGGCGGAATCGATGCCCAGCCAACCGAGGACGCGCAACGAGGCGACGTTGAGCAGCCAGATGAACGGGTAGGTCACCCAGAAGAACAACTGCAAGGGCCAGGCCACCCACAACGACGCTGGCAGGGGCCGTTTGATGGCGAGGAACTTGGGCGCCTGCTCTCCCACCACGATGTGCAGGAAGGTAATCATCGAGTACCCCACCACGAAGGCCACCACGTGACGGACCTTCTCCGAGGTCACGTTGAACACGTTGAGCACCGGCTCCATCATCGCGACGAAGGCGGGCTCGCCGATCCAGCCGAGGGCCAGACTGGCCAGGGTGATGCCCAACTGACACGCCGACAGGTACGGATCCAGGTTGCCCAGGATGTGTTTCGCCAACCGGGCGCTCCGATTTCCCTTTGCAGCCAGCGGCGACAGCTGCGTCTCGCGGATCTTGACCAGGGCAAACTCCGCCGCGACGAAGAACCCGTTCAATCCCACCAAGGCCAGCACGGCGATCAACTTCCAGACCACGGACCAGGGATCACTCATCGCGCCTCCCCCCCTGATCGTCCGTCGTCGAACAACGCCCGCAGGATGTCCCACAGCGTCACCAATCCCCGCTCCACCCCGTCTGCCCCCACCACAATGCCAAATTCACCGCCGCGCTGAAGCCGGCGAAGGGCATCGTCCAACGGCATGGCCTCATCCAGGAACACCGCCGGACGCAAGTGGCGGCCCACCGGACCGGTCAGTGGCTGGGGGGAGTAGAGCAGGTCCGCCAGCAGGACCACCCCCGCGATGCGCCGGCGCTTTTCGCCCCCCTGCCAGACCGGAAGACGCGACACACCCTGTTCGCGACACAACCTCACGGCCGTTTCCACCGGCGTCTGGGCATCGATCGTCACCGCGGAATCCAGTGAACGCGCCAGGCGCGCCACCGTGGCATTCTGCAGGTCGAGGACGCGGTTGATCAGGCGGCGTTCCGTGCCCGACAGCGTTCCTTCGGCATCCTGCATCAGCGCGCGGAACTCGTCCCGATTGCCGAACAACCGGCCAGTGAACTGGGAACCGCGGGTGAGGCGCAGGAGCAGCCGCGCGAACCACTCGGCCACGGCCACCAGCGGCGTCAGTCCGAAATGGACGGCGCGAAATGGAAGGACCAACTGGAGACAGAGACGGTTGGGAAACCGTCGGAACAACGTCTTGGGAAGCAGATCGCAAAAGACGTAAAGACCTCCGCAGAGCCCAAGGATGCAGCCCCAGAAAGCCCACGGCTGACCGGCAAACCGTCCCTGCAGGTGCGCCACCAGCGAGGCACCCGCCGCGAAGTTCGCGAGCGTGTTGCCCACCAGGATCGTCCACAGGAAGTTCTCGGGCTTGTCGAGGTAGAGCTGGAGGTTCCGCGCCCCGGGACGTCCACTGCGCACCCATTGCCGGATCCGCAGCGGACTCAACGCCTGAACGCCCGCCTCCATGCCCGACATGAAGAACGACAGCAGGAGCCATCCACCCACCGAAAGCCACTGGAGGTACGGAAGATAGGGAATCACCCGCCGCCTCCCTTCCCCAACCATTCGACCAGGACTTCCCGCACCCGACGTTCATCCGCCTCCCGCACCGTCAAACGCAGGCCGCGGCTCTGGAACACGCCCCCCACCGGCGGCACCACCTCCGCCAGCTTCAACACCCAACCCCCGACCGTCTCGACGTCCTCGATCTCGCCCAACTGCGGGCACTGCCGACGAAGGTCCTCCAGACGCATGCTCCCCGCCACCCGCCAGCGTCCGTCCCCCAGGCGTTCACTGACAAATCCGGGAGCCTCGCCCTCGGGCCGGATCCGGCCGATCACCTGTTCAAGAATATCCTGCAACGTCACCATTCCGGCCACCCCACCAAACTCGTCCACCACGATCGCCAACCCGCGTTTCTGCCGCTGCAAGGCCTCGAAGAGCTGCAGCAGGTTCATGCTCTGCGGAACGAATGAGGGAAACTCGATCGCCTCCGCCAGGTCGCCCTCAGGCGAGAGCAGCAACGTCCGGGTATTGAGGATGCCCACGATGGTATCCGGAGATTCATCGTAGAGGGGCAGTCGATGCCGCCGCGACTTCCGCGAGACCTCGATCATCTCTTCCAGGCTGGCGTCATCCGCCATCATCACCATCTCTGCCCGGGGACGCATCACGTCCCGCGCCGTCCGACGATCCAGGCTCAGCACCTGGAGCAGGATCTCCTTCTCCATCTCGGCCAGCGTCCCCTGCTGGTGCGCCAACTCGACCAACTCGGCGTATTCCTCGTCCGACCACACCGCCGGCGGTTTCACCGACTTCGGCGTCACCACCCGCAGGATGGCATCCACCGTCCGCTGGGCTGCCCGATGCACCGGACCGGTGATTGCCATCAGGATTCCCAGCGGCCGCGCCACCCGCAGCGACCAGCGGTCGGGTTGACGAACCCCCAGTGCCTTGGGGGTCACTTCACAGAGGAACAGCGTGACCCCCAGCACCATCAGGGCGGAAACCACCGTCGGCCATCCCCCCGCCATCGCCGACATCAATCCCAGCACCACCAGCAACAGGTTCGCCGTCGCGTTCCCCATCACCAACGTGGACAACAGATCCGGTGAATTCTCC
>CAMCFL010000503.1 GCA_945873715.1 Akkermansia muciniphila | reverse complement strand
CCCGGCTCCACCAACTACGTCACCCTCGGCCAGCAGATTGCCTTCGGCGCCAGCCAGAACTTCACCGTCGCGTTCTGGGCAAAGTTGATGACCACCAACAGCGATCCCTCGTTCATCGGCACCAAGAACTGGGACGGCGGCGGCAACGTCGGCTGGGTCATCGCTACCGGGAGCAACAATCGCATCCAGTGGAACCTCAACACCACGGATGGCACGCGTAAGGACTACGACAGCCCCGCCGGAACGTTCAACGGCGAGGCATGGCGTCATATCGTGGTCGCCTTCGACCGCACCGGCAACGCCACCACCTACGTGGACGGAGCGCAGGTCGACTCCCGCACCATCGCCGCCAACCTCGGCCAGTCGATGGACCCGGCCGGTCTGAACCTCAACATCGGCCAGGATGGCACCGGCCGCTACGGCCCGACCTTCGAGGCCATCATCGACGAAGTGGCGATCTGGACCCGCATCCTCGAGACGGAAGAAGTCACTCGCGCCTACTCCAAGGGTGCTTCCGGTGTCGGCCTCTTTGAGTCCGCTCCCCAGACGGTCGTCACCCTCACGCCGCCCGCCGGCCTGCCCGGTGTGCCGTTCCTCAATGCGACCGTCGATGAAGCCGGCCGCACCATCACCGCTGAGCTGCCCGCCGGGGCTGCCACCGGCTTCCTCACCATCAGCCCTGCCCGTACCATCACCAGCGTCGAGCTGGTCAATGGCAAGTTGGTCATCAAATGGTGAAGTAGTCCCCGCGCGGGCGTCCCAAAGACGCCCGCGCACCCGCTCCTTCGGGAGCCATCCCTTTTCCCGCCCTCGTGTGAGGTCGGGATGGCGGGCGCCGGCGGTGTAATCCGTGTGTCACCCCGGCGCCCGCCTTTTCATTTTCGCCAGCCTTCTTTCCTGTGTCGGTCTCCACCCCCTCCCTGCCTCGGGCCTGGTCCTACCTTGGCATCCTTTTCGTCGGCTATGTCGGCGTCTACCTCTGCCGCAAGAACCTTTCGGTGGCAGTCCCGCTGATTCAGGAGTCCCTCCACGTTTCCAAGGCCCAGGTCGGAGTCGTCGCCTCCGCCTCCACGCTCGCGTACGGGGTCGGAAAGATGCTGCTCGGTCCCATGGTGGACCGCTTCGGCGGACGCACCGCCTTCCTCCTCTCGCTCCTCTTGGTGACCGTCGCCTGCGCCGCAGGCGGGCTTGCGACCGGACTTCCCATGCTCATCGGCATCTACTCGACCAACCGATTCTTCGGGGCCGCCGCCTGGGGCTCCATGGTCAAACAGGTCCCCGACTGGTTTCCAAGATCCCTGCTCGCCCGGGCGATCTCCGTACTCTGCCTTTCCTACGTCCTCGGCGGTGCCTGCGCGGTCTGGGTCGCCGGCCGGATCGCTACCCTCTCTGGCAACAATTGGCGTGCAGTCATGGCCCTCCCCGCCCTCATCCTGGCCATCGTCGGCGTCCTCTGCTGGATCACTCTTCCCAAGCCCCAGTCCCGCGTTGCCGACGACGGATCCGAAAAAACCGTTCCCAGGTTCCAGTGGAGCGATCTGACCGTCATCTTTCGCAACCCGCAGTTCTACCTCGTGTGCGCACTCAGCTTCACGACCACCCTCAGCAGGGAGTGCTTCAACACCTGGACCGTTGACTTCCTCAAGACCGACTTCGATCTGCCACTCACCACCGCCGCGAATTACTCCACCGGCTTCGACCTCGGCGGCGTCATCGGCATCCTTGGCATCGGCTGGATCTACGACCGACTCAACCGCGCCGGAGTCCGCCATGCCACGGCCCTCATCCTCGGCCTTCTCGGCGTGGTCCTGATCGCCTTCCCGCTCGTCGCCCGGCTTGGAACGTACGGGATGGTCGCAGGCATCACCCTCTCCGGCCTGCTCCTCTACGGCCCCTACTCGCTTCTTTCCGGCGCACTCGCCGTCGACCTCGAGGGCAAGGACCGTGCCGCCACCGTCGCCTGCCTCGTCGATGCCGTCGGCTACCTTGCCGGCGTCCTCGCCGGCACCGGCTTTGGAAAACTCGTCGACAGCCTCGGCTACAGTTCCGGATTTGGCGTCCTCGGCGGCATGATGCTGTTCTCAGGCGTCCTCTGTCTGGGGCTCTTTCGCGGCGGTCCACGCCCCGTTCAGCCCGGCGCATGACCACTTCCGGGGATTGAGCAATCGACTCTGACCGGTTTTCATGTCTCCACGATTCCGATCAAGTTCCACCGCGAGCCCTCCGTCATGCCCACTCCAACACCCCTTCCGACCGCCAAGGATTCACTGCTCTTCACGCCGGGGCCCCTGACCACGTCGCTTGCGGTCAAGCAGGCCATGCTTCACGACGCCGGTTCGTGGCACTGGGAGTTCAACGCCAAGGTGAAGGCCATCCGCGAGAAATTGCTGGCCGTCGCCGGGGTGCTGCGCGCCGATGGCTATGAAACCGTCCTCCTCCAGGGCTCCGGGACCTTCGGGGTCGAGGCGGTCTTCCTCACCGGCATTCCCCCCGAGGGAAAAGTCGCGGTGCTGTCCAACGGAGCCTACGGCGAACGCATGGTCCTCATGCTCCAGCATGCCCGCATTCCCCACGTCGTCCTGCGCACCGACGAGGACGTTCCCAGTGACCCGGCCGCCCTCGACGCCCTCCTCGCGTCCGACCCGGCCATCACCCACATCGCCGCCGTCCATTGCGAGACCACGACCGGCATCCTGAACCCCATCCGGGAACTCGGCGCGGTCACCCGGCGTCATGGCCGGATCTACATCGTGGATGCCATGTCGAGCTTCGGTGCCTATCCGATCGACTTCCAGGAGTGCGGCATCGACTACCTGATTTCCTCCGCCAACAAATGCATCGAGGGCGTCCCTGGCTTTTCCTTCGTGATCTGTCGCCGGGCAGTCCTGCTGGCCACCGAGGGCTGGGCCCGCTCGCTCAGCATGAACCTCCTGGATCAACTCAAGGGCTTCGAGAAGAACGGTCAGTTCCGCTACACCCCGCCCACCCATGCCCTGCTCGCCTTCGAACAGGCCCTCGCCGAACTCGACCTCGAAGGCGGCCCGCGCGGCCGGGCTGCCCGTTATCATTCGAATCACGAGACCCTCGTGACCGCCATGCGCCGGATCGGTCTCCGTCCCTACCTCGACCCAGCCCACCAAAGTCACATCATCACCAGCTTCCGCTACCCGGAACATCCTTCCTACAACTGGACCGACTTCTACCGCCGGGTCGCCGAGAAGGGCTTCCTCCTCTACCCCGGCAAGATCAGCAAGGCCGACACCTTCCGGATCGGGAATATCGGCCGTCTCTTCCCGGCCGACATGCGCGCGGTGGTGTACGCCATCCGCGAGGCCCTCGTGGAAATGCGAGTGCCCGTGGAAACCACGCCGTAGGTCAGCCCATGCGCGCCCTCCTTCCAATCGAGGATCAGTCTGATCAGTCTGAT
>CAMCFL010000502.1 GCA_945873715.1 Akkermansia muciniphila | reverse complement strand
CCCTGGCCACCTTGGCCGCCGCCACGGTTCCGGCGACCGCCACCGCCGCCGTTGTCGCCGTTGGCATCCTGGGCGGACGCCGACAGGCTGCTGAGGACCACCGCGGCACCAAGGGCCGCGACCGACAGGATGCGAGACAGGGATTTCATGGACTGGAGTGTTACGGACGGTTGTGTTTCATCGACTTCGACTGCTTACCACCGCTGACCTGATCCGGTCGCCCGCGGTTACAGGTTTTCTCACGGCCAGCCACATGCCCGCCCGCGTCCGGCGGGTGCTGTGCACGGCCCACCCACGTCCCCCGCCACTCCCAAAACTCACCTGCTTCCCTCGTCGCCCTGTAGGAGACGACGTAAGGAGACTCTGGCTTCCTCTCGGACGTCCGTCGGCCCACGGGCGTTCCCCGCCCGATTGAAGTGAGTCTCGTGACCTCGTCTCCTACGGGTTGGGAGGGGAAACCCCCAGCTCCGTGGGAACGCTCCACGACCCACCCACGTCCCCCGCCACTCCCGGAATGCACCTGCTTCCACCGGTGCCTCGTAGGAGGCGACGTCAGGAGACTCTGACTCCATTCGGCCCCGACCCGGCCTTCGGACGTCCCCCGCCCGATTGAAGTGAGTCTCGTGACCTCGTCTCCTACGAGAGTCCCGGAAAAAATGCTCTGGCTCGTCCACGGGGCCTCTGCCCACTCTCAGGGGTCACGTATGAGCAGCAGGAATACCTCGGACTTCGTCGTCGTTTGTGGTGGTGGTGGCTTCATTGGCGGCCATCTGGTGGGGGATCTTCTCCGCCAGGGTTACCGCAGGATCCGCTCGGTCGACTGCAAGCCGCAGTCGGAGTGGTACCAACGCTTCCCCGAAGTGGAGAACGTGGTGCTGGACCTGGAGGACAAGGCCGCATGCTACACCGCGCTCCAGGGCGCGGACGTCGTCTACAACCTCGCCGCCGACATGGGCGGCATGGGATTCATCGAGCTCAACAAGGGGTTGTGCATGCTCAGCGTGCTCATCAATACCCACCTGCTCATGGCCGCCCGTGACATCGGGGTGAAGCGCTTCTTCTACGCTTCCAGCGCCTGCGTCTACAACGCCGACAAACAGCGCGATCCCAACGTCACCGCCCTCCGCGAAGCCGATGCCTACCCGGCCCTCCCCGAGGACGGTTACGGCTGGGAAAAACTCTTCTCCGAACGCATGTGCCGCCATTTCCGCGAGGATTTCGGCATCACCACCCGCGTCGCCCGTTATCATAATGTCTATGGCCCGCACGGCACCTTCGAGGGCGGCCGCGAGAAGGCCCCCGCCGCCGTGTGCCGGAAGGTCATGACTGCCAAGTTCACCGGCAAGCATGAGATCGAGATCTGGGGCGACGGCCAGCAGACCAGGTCGTTCATGTACATCGACGATTGCCTCCACGGCACCCAGATGCTCACCCACTCGGACTTCGTCGAACCCATCAACATCGGGTCGTCCGAGATGGTCTCGATCAACCAGTTGGTCGACATCGTCGAGGACATCGCCGGCATCAAACTCCATCGTTCCTACAACCTTTCCGCTCCCAAGGGCGTGAACGGCCGAAACTCCGACAACACCCTCATCCAGTCGGCCTTCGGCTGGGAACCCTCGACCCGCCTTCGCGACGGTCTGGCCAAGACCTACGCCTGGATCCACGACCAGGTCGCACCCCGCTATCGTTGACCCCTGCCGTGGATACCCCGGGCGCACCCCGCTTCACTCCCGAGTCGATCCGCGCCCGCAAGGGACGTCTCCCGATCCCTGCACTGACCGCCTACGATCATCCCACCGCGCGCCTCCTCGACGAGGCCGGGGTGCCGATGATCCTCGTGGGGGATTCGCTCGGCATGGTCGTCCTGGGATATCCGGACACCACCCAGGTCACGCTCGACGAGATGCGGCATCACCTGCGCGCCGTTGCCCGCGCCGGCACCCGGGCACTGGTCGGATGTGACCTTCCCTTCCGCACCTACGACACGCCGGAGCAGGCCGTCGCCAACGCGCGACTGCTGGTCGCCGACGGGGCCGGGTTCGTGAAGGCCGAGGGCGGCCTCGAGATCCTGCCCCAGATCCGCGCCATCCTCGACGCGGGGATCCCCTTCTGCGGTCACCTCGGGATGCTCCCCCAGCACGTGCTGGAAGAAGGGGGAAAGTATCGGATCAAGGGCCGTGACGACGCCGGACGCCAACGTCTCCTCGCCGACGCCCGTGCGCTGGAAGAAGCCGGCGTGTTTGCCTGCGTCCTCGAACTGGTCACCTCGCCCGTCGCCCAGGAAATTACCCGAGCCTGTTCCCGCATGGTGACCATCGGCATCGGCAGCGGTCCCGACTGCGATGGTCAGATCCTCGTGACCCCCGATCTCATCGGCGGCTTCCCCTGGTTCACCCCCCGCTTTGTCACGCCACGTCTGCGCACCGGCGCGGACCTTCGGGATACCGTGGCCCAATGGGCCGCCGAAGTGGAACGGGGGGGAGTTGCCAGTTCCCAGTTCCCAGTTGCCGGCGGGACGAGTTCCACGAGTCCGAATTGAATTTGTCGTGGAGGTAGGCCGCCTGCCCTCAGGCGGCGATGTCCAGGCGCCCGCTGAGGGCAGCGGGCCTACACCCGGGACCACAAACTCAGGATGCACCCTGAATCTGGCGACTGGCGACTGGCCTCTCGAAACTGGACCCTTTCCCCCGTTCCCCGGCTGGTCCATCCTCGGCGGCAATGAAGCCGTTGATTGCAGTTCTCGCGGGATTGTCGTTCTCCATGTTGGCCGCAGCCGGGCAATGGGTCGTCTATGAGCCCAAGGCGGACAAGGCCAACGGCAAGCACATCGTGATGCTGTCGGGCGACGAGGAATACCGCTCCGAAGAAGGGCTGCCGCAGATGGGCAAGATCCTCAGCCAGACCCACGGGTTCCGCTGCACGGTCCTCTTCTCCCAGGACGCCGACAGCACCATCAATCCGAACAACCAGACCCACATCCCGGGCATGCACCTGCTGTGGACCGCCGATCTGGTCATGAACCAGTTCCGCTTCCGCGAGCTGCCGGACGCCGACATGAAGCACTTCGTGGATTACATGGAGGCCGGCAAACCCATGATGGTCCTCCGCACCGCCACCCACGCCTTCAATTACGAGCGCAACAAGCAGAGCCCGTACGCGAAGTTCAGTTGGACGGCCAAGGGCGGTGGTTTCGGCGGCATGACCGTCGGTGAGACCTGGACCTATCACCACGGCAACCACGGCGGCGAAGCCACCCGTGGGATCATCGACGGCAAGAATCGCGGCCACGCCGTCCTCCGCGGTGTCACCGACGTCTTCGGCCCGACCGATGTCTACGGGGTGAACCCGGACTTCCCCTCGGACGCCGCCGTGCTCCTGCACGGTCAGGTCCTGAAGGCGATGAACCCGACCGATGGACCCAATCTCG
>CAMCFL010000501.1 GCA_945873715.1 Akkermansia muciniphila | reverse complement strand
ACGACTTCGAGCTCGATCGTGTGCTGCGCTTCGGTTTGCTGCCGCAGATTCACGCTGAACCGGACCACGCTCTCGATGTGCTGGACGCCTACGTTTCGAACTACATCCGGGAAGAGATCCAGCAGGAGGCATTGGTGCGGAGTCTGGATTCCTTCGCGCGGTTCCTCGAAGTCGCCACGCTGATGAATGGCCAGATCGTCAACGTGGCCGGACTCGCCCGCGATGCCGCGGTAGCGCGACCCACCGTGCAGGGCTACTTCGGGGTTCTGGTGGACACGCTCATCGGCTTCTGGCTGCCGGCCTGGCAACGCCGCGCCAAGGTCAAGGAGGTCGCCAGCCCGAAGTTTTACCTGTTCGATCCTGGCGTGGCACGTGCCCTCGCCGGGCGTGGGCGCGAACCACTCGAAGGAAGCGAGCGCGGCTTCCTGCTGGAGACCTGGGTGCTGCACGAGTTGCGTGCCGCGATGGCATTTCACAACACCGGCGGCCAGCTTTACTACTGGCGCACGCCCCACGGCAGCGAAGTTGACTTCATCTGGACGCGGGCCAAACGCGCCGTCGGCATCGAAGTCAAGGCGGCGGAACGGTGGCGCCCGGAGTTTGGCACTCCGCTGAAAGGATTGTTGACGGAAGGCATCGTCCAGGCCGGCTTCGGCGTTTACACCGGCGAGGTTGAACTCAAGGACGGTCCGCTGCGCGTGCTGCCATTGAAACAGTTCTTCAGGGCTTTGGCGCAGGGTGATCTCTTTACCTAGATCTGCCGAGTCGGGCACGGCGGCAAACAGCAGTTCTTCGCGGTTTAGGTTCATCGCAGAGAGACGAGATTTGACAATCAACGGACGCCCTTGGACTTTTTGATCATGGAGATCACGCTTCCCAAAGCGCTGCAAAAGTTCGTTGAGAGCAAGGTTCGAAGCGGCGGGTATGCGGATGCCAGCGAGGTGGTATGCGAAGCCCTGCGAGAGCTCCACGCCAAGGAGGATCCCGCCGAACAGGATTCGCGGGAGTTGGCCGAGTTGCTTCTTCCCGCCGTGGCGAGTTCCCACCGAATGGTTACGGCCACTGACTTCGACCGGTTGCACCAGCGCGCCCGACGCAAACCAATCCAGCCATGACGCTGCGGCTGGAACGTTTCGAATATCTCTGGGCGGAACGCCTGATTCATGGTGCCCGTGATCTTGCCCGGCGCGTGCCCCAATCGCCGTTCGAGAAGTAGCGGCCGGCGTGTCCCGTCGGGATGGCTCCGCGGGCGGGAGTACGTCCTCGCGGCTGCGAAACGCAGAAATCTGCCTGCGGACGCTCCGCACTGTTCCAGCGCCAGGGCAAACAGGGCTTCTTCGCGGTTGGGATTCATGGGGAAATCATCGTGCGGGTTGAGCCGGCTTCACTTCGCGTCCGGCTCGGGCAGGGGGATGCCTTTGGCATTGAAGACGGCTTCCGCTTCGCGCTGCCTGGATTCCGCCTGAGACGTCAGCGCCCAATCCCCGCGGTCATGGCCAGGCTTGTCGCCGAGGGCCAGCTTCAACTGGACACGCGCTCGGGCAAAGTCCCGGCGGGCTTCCTCCGCGTTCCCGAGTTCGGCACCCAGCAGCGCCCTGGTGAAGATGAAGTCGGCCTGGTTGGCTGGTTGCAAATGTTCACGTGCATGTAGGCGAGAGCCGAGCGTGTCCAGAAATCGGTCCAGCAACGCCAGGGCCTCCTGGTAGCGATGCTCACGATAGGTCAGGAACGCGTTGGCATAGGCAAACCACATATTGCTGCCGATCGAACCGTCATCAGCCCGGTCCGACAAGCCACGCGCCAGCGCCAGAGTCCGCTCGTCCATGGGTTGCTGCACCAGGCCCAACAAAACGTCGTTTGCGAAGGTCCCCTCGACCGTGGAGCTGAAACGGAGCACGCAGATCTGGATGAGTCGTTCGAACGAGGCGTGGTCGCCGGTGGCCGCTGCGGCGTTGGCGGCTCGGTTCCAGTCATAAGTGTTGGAAAGCCGGTTGGTGGCCACGGCCTCAAGGATCGGCAATGCTTCCCTGACGTTGCCGGAACGGGCCAGGACCGCGCCGCGCAGGGCATCCAGGCGGACCTGATCCGTCGGCGAACCACCGTGGGTCTTCAGCCACCGGCTTTGCTCTTCCAGCATGGCGGTCGCCTCCGCGAAACGGTCGTGCCGACAGAGGGTGTTGCTCAGTTGCTCGACCAGCTGCCTGTAATCATCCCGCACCTCCGGGTTCAGCGAGGGAATTTTTGCCAGGGTCTCGCGGGCGAACCGTTCGGCTTGTGCTGGATCCTCCCATCCCAGGATTTCTGCATATCGAACGGCCACCTGGATCTGCCAGGCTACCGGTGCCGGGGCACGGAGCAGCAGTTCGCGGGCTTCCACGATTGCCGCCACCGCCTGGTTCGTCTTTCCGGCGAACGATAACCAGTGTGCCTGCCACGACCGGCAAGCTGCGGCAACCGCTTGGGCGGGTGGCGTCCGTCCCATGAACTCCGCGTAGAGACTCTCCAATTCCTTCATGGCCTGCTCCTGCGCCTGGCTCTGGTCGCCGGCCGCCCAAAGGCGGGTTATAGGTCCAAAAATCCTTATCTCGTCACGCGGACGGGAAAGCTGCTCGTCGGTGACCCTCGGAAGCAGCCGGTCGACCAGCTCTGCCTGCTGCAATGCGGCCGGCATATCGTTCAACCATAGCGCAAGGGCCACCCACAAACTGGAGCGCACCGTTATCTCCGCCGCCGGGGCGTTGGATAGCGATGAGGAAGCCAGCGCATCCGCTTTACGGATCAACTCGCGCGCGCCGCGGACATTCCCCTGCTGGATCAACAAGGGTAATTGATCCGACACCAGGCTGTTGATGAAGGTCGTCACGGTGTCCGCCCGGACCGATTGCGTGCGCTCCCGCTGCTGAGCGACCTGCTCCCGCTCACGCGCGGCCTGTTCGCGCACCAGCGCGCGCCGCGCGACGAGCATCTGCCACGAACTAGCCACGAGGCCGATGATCAGCGCGAGCGCCACCGCTGTTCCGGCCGCGAACACCAGCTTGTTCCGGCGAAACGCTTTCTGGAACCGGTAAGCAGTGGAAGGCGGCCGAGCGACGACCGGTTCGTTGTCGAGATGCCGCTTCAAATCGGCGGCGAGGCCGTTGGCCGTCTCATAACGGCGCGTGCGGTCCTTCTCCAGACACTTCATCACGATCCAGTCGAGGTCGCCGCGGATCAGCTTGAGCAGCTTCACCGCATCCGAGCCGTGCGCTTTCGCCGTGGCCGTGAGCGCATCGCCCAGCATGGTGCTCAGGCGCGTGCTTGGGCGCTGCGGCTCCTTCTCCCGGATCGTCTTCCGCATGGCGTCGATTCCGGATTGGACCAGTTCCTTGGCATCGAAGGGGGTCTTGCCGGTGAGCAGTTCGTAGAGCAGCACGCCGAGCGCGTAGATGTCGGAG
>CAMCFL010000500.1 GCA_945873715.1 Akkermansia muciniphila | reverse complement strand
AAACCGCCGTGGGTTAGCCCCATCTGCCTCCCATGACTTCGAGGCTCACGCTCTGGTTCCCCGTTCCGCTCGCCGGCGTGTTGATGGCGCTCTCCGCCGGTTGCGCCCTTCGTCGCACGACCCCCCTGCCTCCCGGCCAGCAACCCATGGAACGGGCCATCGCTGGGCACATCGGGTTCCTCGCCGATGACCTGCTCGAAGGTCGCGCCGCAGGTTCCACCGGACACGAGATCGCCGCGCGTTATGTCGCGACGCAGTTCCGGCAACTCGGACTTCAACCGGGTGCGGCATCGAATTCGTGGTTTCAGACGGTGCCGCTGATGGAGAGCCTGGTGGACGCCGACAGCGCCCGGATGGAATTGAAGCACGGCGCGGAGACCCAGGTGCTCGACGCCCCGGGCGACTTCCTCATCGGTGCCCCCTTCCTCGCGACCAACGTCACGGTGACCGCGCCCCTGGTGTTCGTGGGTTTCGGCGTGCGCGCTCCGGATCAACATCACGACGATCTTGCCGGAGTGGACCTACGGGGGAAGATCGCCGTGGTGCTCGCGAAGGCACCCCCGCGATTCCCAGCCACAGCCCTCGCACATCATTCGCACGTCCGGCAAAAGTCCCGGGCCCTGGCAGAGGCCGGTGCCATTGGCGTGATCTCCGTCCCGACACCGAAGGATCTCGTGGAGTCGCCCTGGGCGCGGCAGGTGATCCAGTCGCGATTCCCGGCCATGCGCTGGCTGGAAGCGGATGGCACGCCCGCCGATGTGGTTCCGCAGTTGAAGGTGTCGGGCAGCCTGAGTCCGCAGGGGGCTGGCAAGGTGTTCGCACACGCCCCGAGACCGCTGGCGGAAGTCCTGGCAGCAGGAAAACGGAGCGAAACCCAGGGATTCCCTCTCGATGTCGAGGCGACCTTGTCCGTCCGTGCCGCCCATCGGCGTCTAAGCAGCCCGAATGTCATCGGGGTGTTGCCCGGCTCCGATCCGCGTCTGGCGGGCGAGTCGATCGTCCTCACGGCCCACCTCGATCATCAGGGCCGCGGTACTGCCGTCGACGGGGACGCGATCTACAATGGAGCCTACGACAATGCCGTGGGGATCGCGCTGATGCTGGAGACCGCGAGGGTCTTGAGTGCCGAGGGGAATCGGCCCCGGCGCACCGTCGTCTTCGCTGCCGTGACCGCCGAGGAGAAGGGCCTTCGCGGGTCCGAATACCTGGCCCAACATCTGCCTCCGTCTGTCGGACGGGCCGTGGCCAATGTGAACCTCGACATGGTCCTCGTGACCCAACCGACCCGTCGTTACACGGTTCTCGGCATCGAGCATTCCTCGCTGCGCGGTCCGGTGGAACGGGCCGCCGCCCGGCAGCAATTGGAGCTCATCCCCGATCCGCGACCCGAACGCGTCACCTTCGTGCGGAGCGATCAGTACTCGTTCATCCGCCAGGGCATTCCCGCGATCTTCCCCAAGGTGGCCGATGTCCCCGGCGCGCCGGTGGTTCCCGGCATCGTCACGCCCGAGAGTTTCATCAAGGATCATTACCATCGGCCGTCCGACGATCTTTCGCTTCCGCGCGACGCCGAGTCATCGATGCGCTTCGTGCGCTTCATGGTGGACGTGGTGCGTCAGGTGGCCGATGCGGATCAGGCACCGCGATGGAACCCCGGCGACTTCTTCGGGGAAACGTTCGGGCCTCAGCGGTAAAAGCCGGGGAAGGGTTATCCGCAGATGGCGCAGATGACGCAGATGGGGGGGGCGTCCTGAGACGCATCCTTGCAGTAATGATTTCACGCGGAGCCGCGGAGAGCGCGGAGAGAAGGGCCGTTCACGAATCTTTCGACGCCGGCAACCGTTCACCCTGAGGTGACTGGCCGGCTTTCCATTCCAATGTCCCTTCTCCGCGACCTCCGCGCCTCCGCGTGAACCTCTCCCCGCTTTCAGCCGCAGGGTGACGTCTCAAATGAACCAACACACGTCGTTGGTCTTGTCGTGGGGCAGGGGTTCGCGGTTGAGCTTGAGCTCCACCAGGGTGGTCGTGAACGGATAGAAGAAGGTGAAGTCCTTCCGCCGAAGCATCGGCGTGATGTCGATCTGCACGGTCTGGACCGCCTGTCGTTGGACCGAGATCGTCTGGCTCTCGATGTTATACCCGAGATAGCCGACCAGCCTCGAACCGCTGCTCGCCGTGACCTGGATGGCCAGCGACTCCAGCAGGTCCGGCTTCAGATCATCCAGGCTGACGTGGAAGGCGCGGTAGCTGGGATCCCGTCCATAGACGTGCACGTCGAGATCGAACCCGGAGAGTTCCACGAAGCGATCCCGGGCATCCCGCGTGAGGAGGCGAAGGTCGAAATCGGCGATGCCATCGCCTCGTTCGTCCACGGCGTGCACGACGAACTGCTGGAACTTGGGAGCGTTCTCGCGGGTGTCGGCGAACAGGGCCGAGGTGGTTGCGGACCAGGCCTCGAAGTCCCCCTTTGAATCCACCGCCAGCGCCGCGTGTACCCGGTCCACCAGATCGGCCGGAGGATCGGTGAGGATCGTGCCGTGATTGAGATCGGGGACAAGGTACACCGGCATGTCGAGGTTCGACCACGGCTCCAACTTCACCCGGCGCTGGACCTCTTCGTCCTCGGAGGGGCGGGTGAGATCCAGGGTCACCTTGCGCGTGTTGAGGGCGCAGCCGGCCAGGCGCACGGTGCCATCGGTCCCGGGCTTGTTGATCATCCGACGCAGCCCGCCATAAGCCGAGTCCCCGCAGAACACGAAGGCGTAAGGAGTATCGGCATCGGCACCGTAGAAGGGAGGTCTCCCGATCAGGTCCTCGTGCGCGAGATCCCAGGTGAAGCGGCTTCCCAGTTCGAGCCCATACAACACCTCCTGCCCGGCCTCGAGGAAGTCGGCCCCCAATTCCTTCCGCCCCTTGAACAAGGCGCCCAGCGTACTGCGCCCGGTGTGCGCCAGCGGCGATCCAAAGGTGGCGGGTGCGATGGCGATCAACCGTTTCAGCCGACGTTGCCGCGCCGCATAGGTCACGAGCCAGCTGCGGACGACCAACATCCCGGTGGAATGAACGATGACATCAAACTCATCCCCCTCGCCGAGTCCCGCCTTGGTCCTCAAGGCCCGATCGAATCCCTCGGCGATGTCCTTGAGCGTGACCTCATCGGTCAGGGATTCGTAGGTGACGATGTGGATCCGATCGGCGGGATAACCCTTGGCAACCAGACGCTGCTTCCAGGTCTTGAATGAGCCTCCGCGATCGGAGTAACCGTGGATGAGAATGAGATGGTTGGGCATGGCGTTGATTCCTGCCTCTTCGGATAGGGAGAATCCGGGCTGCGTTCAATCAGGAAACCGGAGAGGGCTTAACCGCAGATGAGCGCAGATGAACGCAGATGAACGGGGGAATGGGCGGCCCGCCCGCTCATTGCCACCTGGGAGC
>CAMCFL010000499.1 GCA_945873715.1 Akkermansia muciniphila | reverse complement strand
CCTTCCAGGTCTGGGGCATGGTGGCCAGCTCGAGCGAGGGGAGCAGGGTCTGGGCACCGACATAGTTGGCCATGATCTGGTCGGCGGAGATGGAGATGTTGATGCGGTCGCGCGAATCGGGGTCGGGCAACCGCGCGGTGAGCCAGGTGGACAACTCCAGGGCGTGTGGAGCACCGCCGAAGGGTGCCGTCGGCACCCCCGAGATGCCCTTCATCATGAGGCACTGATCCATGATCGGTTGCAGCGACTGGATGATGGGCGGCGGTGAGTTGAGGAACTCCTCCTGACTCGTGGGCCAGAACTGATCCATGATGACCCCGTGGGGCATGTACATGAATGCCAGGCGCACGGGTGGCTTGGTGGAAGGCGTGCCAGCCGCCCAGGCGCGGGAGTCAAAGAACGGCACTGCGAGGGAGACCCCCACTCCTTTCAGGAAGGTGCGGCGATCCACGATGGAACGTTGACTCATGGCATTCATACTGGAGCTCTGCTGGTTGTGAATCGGGGTCATCTATTGACCCTGCGGTGGGTAAACAGGTAACTGGTGATGACTTCGGTAATGATCGCCCGCACCCGGTATTCGTCTCCGGCGATCCGGGCCATCAATTGGTCGATGACGACTTCATCGTAGCCTTCCAACGGTCGACCGAGCGCGTAAGCCATGAACCGTTCGGTCAGGTTCCGGGCCAGGTCGGACTCCCGTCCGGCCAGCAGGCGCTTCAATTCCGCGGGGCTGGAGAAGGCTGATCCGGTGGGAAGTTTTCCTGCCGGGTCGATCGCGACCCCGGAGTCATTCCTGTCACGCCAGCGGCCGATGGCATCGAAGTTCTCCAGGCCGAAACCGATCGGGTCGAGGGTTCTGTGGCAGTTGGCGCAAGCGGGATCCTTCGTATGGAGTTCGGTGCGTTGCCGCAGGGTCAAGCCTTCCACCCGTTTCGCTTCCTGCGCGTCGAGTTCGGGAACGTCGGGCGGGGGCGGGGGCACGTGTTCACCGAGGATCTGCTCCAGCACCCAGACGCCTCGACGAACGGGGCTGGTCCGGGTGGGGAACGATGTTGCCGCCAGGGTGGCTGGCATGCCGAGGATGCCACCCCGGTTGGGGTTCTTCAGTTTGACCCGGCGCATCCTTGGACCTTTGAGGGATGAACCGAGGCCGTATAACTCGGCGAGCGACTCATTGAGGAAGGTATAGTCGCTGTCCACAAACCGGATGGCCCGTTGGTTCCTGTGCACGATGCTTTCGAAGAACAAACGGGCTTCATTGACCATTGCCTCCCGCAATGCCGGCGTCATCTGGGGGAACAGGTTGGGATCGAAAACCTGGCGTTCCAGGTCGTTCACCCTCAGCCACTGGGCGCCGAATCCGTCGAACAGGGTCCGTGCACGAGGGTGGAGCAAGAGCCGCTTCACCTGGGCACGCAGTGTCCTGGGCGTGTGCAATTCGCCTTTGTCGGCGAGGGCCGATAAAACGGCGTCGGGCGGCGCTGACCACAACAGATAAGACAGGCGCGCAGCGAGGTGGTGGTCGTCCAATGAGACAACCTGTTCCTCGGGTTGGGCCTCTCCGGCTGGGGCGATGAAGAGGAACTGTGGAGAGACCAGGACGGCTTTGAGCATCAAGCCCAGCGACGCCGCGTAATCCAGCTCATTCCCGCGGGCGAGGTCGAAGATGTCCACGAGGACGTCCAGTTCCGCCTCGGTGGGCGGTCGGCGGTAGGCATCGCGGGCCAGGGAGCGCGCGACCTGGCGCGCCGTCTTGCGAAGGTCGGCGCCCTCGGGTGGATTCCTGCCAAAGAGCCGCCTCTGGATTGCGGTTGGAACCGTGCCCTCCGGCGCGACGATCTGCCCGACAACATCGTTGGCGATTTCGAGGAACAGTTCCGATTGCAGCGGGGAGATCGAGTTGAGGTAGCCTTCTCCGACGACTTCCTCCGGGAGGCTGTCGGCGATCGACGTGTTCACCCCGTAGAGCTCATGCAGTGTGTTGGCGTACTCGACCTTGGACAGCCGGCGCATCACGAACGGGCCGGGATTTCTGGGGCTCAGGTATTTGAGCTTGTCGATCCAGCCAATGAATTGGAGGCGCTCCTCGTCGGTGGGTTGCCTGGCCGCGTCTTTCGGTGGCATGTCGTGCACCTGGACGTTCGCAACGGCCTTTTTCCAATGCAGGAAGGCGGTGCCGCGGCCGGGATCGTTCAGGTCCACCTCGAGGTTGACGTTCGCCTTGGCGCGGCCTCCGCCGTGGCATTTCGTGCAGTATGCCTTCACGAAGGGTTCCACGTTCTCCTTGAAGGTCTTCCTGGCGTCGGCGCGGAGGGCAGCCTCACCCATGCTCTCACGCACGGTTTCCGCCAGGCACGGCGAGACCAGCGACAAGACCAAGGCACAGCCCAGGGCCGCGGACTTCGCGGCTCCAAGCTGGACAAGGCGTGATGGCTGCATTTCTGGCATCGAACCACGACTGTCGGGAGAATGGAATGAAGAGAATGCCCTCATGCCGGCACGGGGGGCAGTCAACAGGGGCAGATCTGTAAAGTCGCATTTGCTGATTTCCCCTCCGCAGTCGGGAGAACGCGGTTGGTGCCGGCATCGGACCTGGGATAGCTTGGACCCGATGCGGTTGCTGGATCGATATCTGCTCCGGGAGTTGTTGGTGCCGCTGGGGTTTTGCCTCGGCGGTTTCTTCGTCTTCTGGCTGACCTTCGATCTGCTGGGGCAGTTGTCGGGTTTCCAGCAACGCGGACTCGGGGCGGGGTCCATTGCCCTCTATTACTGGTACAGCATTCCGGAGTTGCTGGGCACGGTCCTGCCGGTGGGATTGCTGTTGGCCCTGCTGTATGCGCTGACCCAGCACACCCGGCACAACGAGATCACGGCCATCCGCGCCGCCGGGATCAGCCTGTGGCGGATCTGCCTGCCGTACCTGCTTCTGGGAATGTCCTGTGTGGCGGGACTTCACCTGCTCAATGAGCACGTTGCCCCCGGCTTTCGGGAACATCAGGACGACCTGTTCCTCCGTGCCTCGGGGAATGCGGGTGCGAACCTGTGGAAGGAGCGCATCGACATCGAGAACACCGCCGAACGCCGGGTCTGGAACATCGGGGCATTTCATGTCGGCACCGGCGAGATGAAGTCGCCCCGCGTCCGGTTGCCCTTGCCCTCGGATTCCTTCCGCATCCTGACCGCCCGCGCCCTGGTCTGGACCAACGGCCGCTGGGCTGCCTCCGGGGTGGTGGAGTCCCAGCATCGGTCCTCCGCCGATTCCCGGCCGGCGAGTCGTCCGATGGTGGGCGTTGATTTCCCGGCCCTGCCGGGAACCCCGGCGGTGGTGGAACGTTGGAAGGGGGCGGATCTGTTGGTGATGATCCCGACGCTCACCACCGTGACGAATGGCAATGTCCGAACCAATCTGATGGTCCCCATGCCGGTGACCTGGC
>CAMCFL010000498.1 GCA_945873715.1 Akkermansia muciniphila | reverse complement strand
TGCCAAGCCACGGCATCCGGCAGGAAATCGGGTTGCCCGGCCTCTCCCATCCTCCGGTCGTGCCATTGGCAGCGCACCCAGTCCCATCCACTCATGCGCCACGCCTGTCCGTCGGGCCAACGATGGCCTGGCACCCATTCCATCCAGGCGACCAGCAGCAGGCCTCCACTCAGGAAGACCGCAAGGATGACGGCACCGAAGGCACGATCCTGATTCAGAAGTCGCAGGAACGCCCAACGCTCCCACCAGGCCAGCTCTTCGCCGGGGACCCAGCCGGTTGTCCGGCGTCGCCAAGGCCCCTTCATCGGCGGGTGACCTGCAACCAGGTGGCCCCGCTCCCCGCGTCCAGAACGAAGTCCCGCATCGCCGCCGGCAACAACGCGAAGCCCCCAGCAGCCAACTCGATCCGCTGCCCTCCGCCTTTCAGGATCGCCTGCCCGGCGACCACGGCGATCAATCCCGGATGTCCCGGAGCCCGGCGGTCCGCGACGGGACCCGAACCGGTCAGTTCATCGATGTCGAAGAGCGGATCCCGGACGAGCGCCCGCACCGTCAACCCGCCCTCCAGTACACCCAGGGTTGGAACGAGCGCCGGAGCCTGATCCTCGAAATCGATCGAGGCCATTGCCTGATCCAGATGCAGGGCCCGCGGCTTGCCGTCCAGACCCACCCGGTTCCAGTCGAACACCCGATAGGTCGTGTCGGAATTCTGCTGGATCTCGAAGATGACCAATCCCCGGCCCAGGGCATGAACCCGTCCACTCGGCAGGAAGAGCGCGTCCCCGGCCCTGACAGGAAGACGCTGGAAAAGCTCGGCGACGGTCCCATCCCGGGCGCGACGCTCGAATTCATCCCGCTGGGTACCCGCCCGGAGACCGGCATGGAAACAGGCGTCGGAATCTGCGGCGGCGACATACCACATCTCGGTCTTGGGTTCGCCGTTCAAGGCACCAGCCACCGATGAAGGCGGATGAACCTGAAGCGAGAGATCCTCCCGGGCATCCAGCAACTTGCACAGCCAGGGAAACCGGGTTCCGGCAGGCACGGGCTGTCCCCAGAGTCCCACCGGATCCGCGGACATCAACTCCGCGAGGGTTCGTCCCGTCAGGGGACCTTGTGCCACGACGCTCACCGCATCCGGTCGATCGCAGACTTCCCACGATTCGCCGATCAGGCATCCCGGGGGCAGGGATCGCCCAAACACCGTCGCCAACCGTCGTCCGCCCCAGATCCGCTCCTGATACAGCGGTTGAAAGGTCAACGGATACCACATGGGCGGCGTTGGAATGGGATCGATCAGGCAACGGCTTCCACCGACTCGGTGAACTGCCCAAACCCACGGAACTTCCGGTAGCGTTGCTGCAACCGTTCCTCCTTGGAGAGCGCCTGCACCTCGGACAGGTGGTGAAGCAGGGCGGCCTTGACGGTCGCCGCCATCCGCTCGGGATCGTGGTGCGCACCTCCCAGCGGTTCGCCCACCACGTCATCCACCAACCCCAATTGCTTCAGATCGGTCGCCGTGATCTTGAGGGCCGCCGCCGCCTGCGGCGACGCCTTGCGATCCTTCCACAGGATGGCGGCGCAGCCTTCCGGACTGATCACCGAGTAGTAGGCGTTTTCCAGGATCAAGACCCGGTCGGCCACCCCGATCCCGAGCGCCCCGCCCGATCCGCCCTCGCCGATCACACAGGCGATGATCGGCACCTCCAGGAGCATCATTTCGCGAAGGTTCACCGCGATCGCCTCGGCGATGTGTCGTTCCTCAGCCCCGATCCCGGGATAAGCCCCCGCCGTATCGATCAACGTCACCACCGGCAGCCCGAATTTGTCCGCCATCCGCATCAGGCGAAGGGCCTTTCGATAACCTTCCGGATGGGCGGACCCGAAATTGCGCAGGATGTTCTCCTTGGTGTCCCGCCCCTTCTGGGTCCCGATCACGATGACCCGTTGGTCACCCAACCGGGCAAACCCGCCGACCACCGCCCGGTCGTCCCCGAACAAGCGGTCGCCATGCAATTCCTCGAAATCGGAGAAGGCCTGCTGGATGTAGTCGAGGGTGTAAGGACGGCGGGGATGCCGCGCCACCTGCACGCGCTGCCAAGGGGTAAGGGTCGAATAGACCTGTCGCCGGAGTTCCTCGAGCTTGCGCTCCAGCATCTGGATCTCCTCCTCGAAACTGATCCCGAGCGAGTGGGTCTCCGGATGCTGACGCAGATCCTCCAGCTTGCGCTGGATCTCCACGATCGGTTTCTCAAATTCGAGCTGATGCTTCATCGGTGCGATCGGCACAACGTCCCGACCGCCTTGGAAAATACCCGGCGACCGCACCAAACCGCAACGCCGGAGTTCATCACCCTTCGACGCCGCAGGCAGGCCATCGTTCGAGAAAGGCCAACTGTGCTGCGCGGTCCGGCGTCTCCGGCCGGGCCGGGTCATTCAGGAACCGCCGGGGATAACCCACCCGCAGCTCAACCACCCGGACCACCGACCCTTCCACCTCGAAAACCCCGCGCCAGGCACCGCAACCAATCTCCATCCGCCCACCCCGTCGTACAATCCGACGCGTCCGATGCAACGTCGGATCGCGTCCCAGCAACTCGACCATCCTGCCGCGGAAATCGACGCCCCAGGTGACCGCCAGCCACGCCGCCTGTTCCTCCGCCACCACCGAAAGCCGCACCTCGAAGGCGGGTGGAACCCGTGAGGCGGCGTCCACGGCGTCCATCCAGCCTGCCGACTCCCCGGGAAAGGCGTCGTACGCCGGGATGTAAGGTTTGATGTCCAGGACCGGGGTCCCTTCCACCAGGTCGCACGGTCCCAGCAACAGCCTTCCGGGTCGGACCCCCAGCAGTTTCACCGCCGTCAATCCCAGCGGATTGGGCCGGTGCGGCGAGCGGGTGGCGAACACCCCCCGGCGCTGCGCCGGCCCCCTTGGAGGCAGGACCAGCGGACGCCAACCCGAGTTGCGGTGGAACCACCAGACCAACCAGATCCGCGAAAATCCTTCCAGATCCCGCACGGCCTCCCGCATCCCATCGCCCTCCACCAACTCCAACTCATTGCACTCCGCTTCCGTCTCCAGAGGCTGGTGCCGGGCATCGAATTTCTCCGTCTTCCCCGTCCGGACGAATCCGATCGCTCGCAAGGTCAGTTCCATGTCCATGTTCGATCCGCGCTCAATTCAATCCAAGAAGCCGGGTTCTCTCCACAGATGCCACCCATTTCAGAGACCGAGGACCCGCTTTCGGCAAAGGCAATGCCACCCTGGCCGCGGTCAATCCCGGGACCGCGGGCGTCCCCGCCCGCCTTTCCCATTCCAACGCCGCGCATCCAGGGCCAACCCCGCGCCGGGTACACCTTGAGTTTGTGATCAGGATGTAGGCCCGCTGCCCTCAGCGGGCGCTTACTCATCGCCGCCTGAGGACAGGCGGCCTACATCCA
>CAMCFL010000497.1 GCA_945873715.1 Akkermansia muciniphila | reverse complement strand
CCTGGAGGCTGAACAACCGTCCAGGTTGGGTCTCCACCAACTTGACCTCCACGCCGGGAACGTTCGCCCGGGGCTCGGAGAGGGTCACGACATGGGTGCCCACGTTCCGGATCAGCAGGCTGGATTTTACCGGACTCTTGATCGGGGTGGCCGGGATCCAAAGCTGTTCCGGCGACGCCGAGACGGCGGGTTGCACCATCGCGTAGGCCGAGACACTGATGGACGCCATCTGCGGGGACGAAGTCTTGAGCCGGATCGGTGCGAGCGTGGTGCGAGCGGTGAACGGGGGCAGGGCCGTGATCTCAAGGTCGAACTCCTTGCCCGGCTTCACCGTCTTCAACTCCGCCCGAAACGATCGGTTGGTGTTCACCAAATCCGACAACACCAGGGGTTCCTCAAGATGGTTGGTGATCCGGATGACCTTGGTAATGTTGGTCTGCACTTCATCCGAGAGCGAAAACAGGACCATGGACGGCGTGACCTCAATCGGTTTCCAAATCGCCGCGATCAACCGGAGGACGACGTTCGTGTGGGCTGGATCATTGCACGTGACGGTTGCGGATTTGGTGACCGTGCCACTGAAGCCCAGCGAATTGAACTGCAGCGGGATGATCCCGGTCTTGCCCGGTTCCACCTTCTTGTCCCACGTCCCAGCCGTGGTACAACCGCATCCGGGGCGGACATCGGAGATCTCAAGCAAGGCCTTGCCGGTGTTGGTGAACACGAAACTGTGTTTCACCACGTCGCCCAGCTTGATCTTCCCGAAATCGTGGACGGTGGAGGCAAACTCAATCCTCGGGCTGTCGGTCGCCATAACCGCCGGGGCCGGCCCTGCCAAAGCCAGGCTTGCGAGCGCCAGCAATGTCATCTTCCCCATCCTCCTGGTCCTGATCTTCATATCATGCAATCCCTCCCGAAACTTTAGATTAGAGGCCACCAAATGGATCATGGTGACGAAGTATTTGACGGTGCGGAGACTCGCCCGACCGCCTCCGAACACCGGAGGACGGACGGCTCGGTTCGCCCACACAAATCCATCTCGAACCCCCATTCAAAGCCACTTCGACGGCATGGCTGTGCCCCACGCTCCGTCTCACGGACCGCCAGGCGGCACAGGCGCTTGTTGAGCGACGGCCCGACCCAGACGGTTCTGCAACATCTGGCGTGCCCGCTGCAAGCTTTGCACGGCTGTCGCGTCGGAGGCGACTCCCAGCAGCTGGTCCACCAACGCCAACTGCCGGTCGATCCCCTCTGGCGTCTGAGCGGCGTCGCTCGTAAGGCTGTACACGTTCTGGTTCCCCACGTTGATGTGGGTGGATTGGACATCGCTCCAACCCTGGACGGAAGGGTACTTGGTCAACACGGTGTCGACCGGATAATACTGGCTCCCGGCGAGGGGCGAACTGAGATACGGCCAGAAATTCGCCGGGATCTCCTTGTTGCTCACCTGGCTGACCAACAACTCCCGCGCAGCATCATTCGATGACGCGAGTTGTGCGATCATCTCCAGCGCCTCGAGGCGGTCGCCGCCCCTGACCGAGGCATCCGCCATCCTCAGGAGGGATGGGATGCCGGCATCTTCCGGGAGTCCAGCCAGCGTGGACATGGCATAATACTTCCACTGGCCCACGGCCTTTTCCAGGTCGGCCACCACGGCGGCCCCGCCATACTCCCGGAACACCTCAAAGAGCGGTGCCACATCCAATTCATTGCGGGAATCCGACACGGATGCAGCCAGTTGCGAGAGAGAGATGTCGATCGCCCTCTGAAGGTACTGGCCCGGGGCCGCCTCCTCGAGATTGTGTGCCAACAAGGCCACTTCCCGCGGGGCGGTGGTTTCCTCCAGCGTCGTGGCCATCAGCGCCGTCGCCTCAGGCCCGCCAATCCCCCGCAAAGCCTCAAGCACGCCCAATCGCGCGCTGCCATAACCCAACTCCAACGAAATCGCCCGGTTGAACGAGGCATCCTTCTTCTGGGCGAGGAAGGACTGGATGGCAGGGATGCCCGAAGTTCCACGCGCCACCAGATCCTGCAGGCTGGTCCGCCATTGCCCGATCAACTCAGGCGTTGGCACCGCATTGCTCTGTCCCAGCAACGCCATCTGGGCAACCAGCAGTCCCATGGAAGGATCCAGCGCCCCGACCACCGAAGGTTGGGCCGTCACCCCCGCCGTTTCCGCGCCCGGGACCTGCACCGATCCCGGTGCGGCGGTCACGGTCGGAAACACCCTCTGGCCGGCTGACGTCTCGGCAGCGGCAGGTAAGGCCGAATCCTCCGCGTCTGGCTCCACTTCGGTAGGCTCCGACTGCATGGCGACTGCCGCCTCGGGTGAGCGTGGACGCAGGAGAGTCACGACCCCAATTCCGATCCCCGCCGCGAGAACCACCGTCAGCCACCGACGACTGGGATGTCCACCCTGCGGGTGGGGATTCAGAGAGGCCACCTCGCCGGCTCGGTTTGGTTTGGATTTCATATCTACTTGAGCGGTCTGGCTGACAGGGTATGAGTCCCCTTGAGCAAGGCGCTGACAACCCTTCATCAGGTAACACATCTCGACGGAATTTTCAAAAGGCAAAACCAAGAAACTTTCAACTTAGAGCTGGGAAAGCAGGGCGCGGGTGCACCGGTGCAGAGCCCGTATGAATGCGTTCATAAAACCCATCCGGAAGAGGATGCCGAGGCTCATTGGAGGACACGGAGAAAGCTGGGGTTGGATCCGGACTTTGGGGGGTGAGCGCTCGCGAAACTCATCCATCTTCGGGTGAATATCTTCACACCTCGGGAGCAAGCGTGGCCGTACGGGTCCTGTAGCCTCCGTTTGCTCCATCACCTCCCGTTCAACGGCAGCGTGTCGGAATGGAAAAAGCCCGGCGGGTCACCCCGCCGGGCTCGTTGTTTTCGGGTATCCTACCGGATGCCTTTATCCATCACGGACAGATGAAGTCCGCCTGGACGAAGCCATTGGACTTGAGCGTGACCGCCTGGGTCTTGGGTTGCCCGCCTGGAGGCGTGAGCGTCAGGTAGACGATGGTGGCCTTGCCGGTCCACTTGTACTCGCAGAAGTACCAGCCATCGGCGTCGGTCTGCCCGGTCGCGAGCACCAATCCCTTGGAATCCTTCAAGACCGCTTTACACCCACCCTTCGGTGCCGTTCCGACGATCCCATCGGAGGTGGTATACTGGGTGCCGGCGAGTCCGCCCACTCCCGGGAGCTTCTTGAACACATTGATGTTGCAGATCGAGTCGGTCCCGATCGCGACACCACCGATACTGAGCGAGAACGGATATTTCCCTTGATCAGGAATCGCCGACACGACGTCGGCGGTTGAGGCATCTGTCCCACCATCAACGGAGTAGGCCGTGTATCCGGTCGACTTCTTCAGCCCGTAATCCAGGTGGATGTTCAGGTAGACAAAGCCGGTCGAAGGCACGTTCAGGGTCACAATGACGTCCTGGG
>CAMCFL010000496.1 GCA_945873715.1 Akkermansia muciniphila | reverse complement strand
AAGCGGGCGAGGACGCCCGCGGTCCCGGGAGGGACTCCGCCCGACGTGGCTGGATCCTGTCGCCAGCCTTGCTGACTCGATGGGGGAAGTCCCATCCTCGGTCTGCCCGAGCGGGCAGGCGCATGGATGATGTCACCACGGATGAGTTTCTGGCAGGAGTGATCGAGGGCTTCTACGGACCGCCCTGGTCGGAGTCGGAGCGACACGAGGTCCTCGACTGGATGCGGCAGTGGGGGTTGAACACCTACTTCTACGGTCCGAAGGACGATCTTCACCATCGGATCTTCTGGCGGACTCCCTACTCCGACGCCGATGCAGCGGTGATCGGAGGTCTCATCCACGAATGCCAGCAGCAGGGGGTGCGATTCGTGTATGCGCTCGGGCCCGGTCTGGATGTCCGCTACAACGATGCCGCCGATCGCGAGGCATTGCGCCTTCGGTTCACCCAATTGCGGGAGCTCGGCTGCCAGGATTTCTGTCTGTTGTTCGATGATATCCCCGACCGGATGCACCCCGGTGAAATCGAGCGCTGGGGTTCGCTCGCTTCCGCCCAGTGTGCGCTGACCAATGAGATGTCCGCCTGGCTGCGCGCCCGGCAACCGCGTTCCCGCTTCCTCTTCTGTCCGACTCCCTATTGCGGTCGAATGGAGGCGGCAGGCCTCGGAGGCGAAGGCTACCTGGAGACGGTGGGACGGGAGTTGTCCCAGGACGTCGATGTCTTCTGGACCGGTCCGGAGATCATCTCGTCGGAGATCACCGTGGGGCACATCGACGGTTTGGCAGCCAAGCTCCGCCGCAAGCCGGTGATCTGGGACAATCTCCACGCCAATGACTATGACGGCCGCCGGTTCTACTGCGGGCCGTACTCGGGTCGGTCGGCGGAACTGAAGGGGCGCGTGAAGGGTATCCTGACCAATCCGAACACGGAGATGCCGCTCGATTTCATGGCGCTCCGGACGCTGGCGGCGTTCGTGCACGCACCGGGGCCTTGGGATGCACGGGCGGCCTATCTGGCGGCATTGAAGGAATGGCTGCCGGAGTTCGAAACGGTGCATCGTCCAATGGTCTTCGCCGATCTGGTGCTGCTGGCCGACTGCTATTACCTGCCGCACGAGGAGGGTCCGGAAGCCCGGCAGTTGTTCCATGACATCGCCGAACTGCTTGCCCGGGACCCAGCCGACTGGGGTGCCGAGGCTGCCCTGGTCCGGGCGCAGGTCGTGCGGTTGCGCGAGATCTGCGCGCGGATGGCCGAGCTCAAATGCCGTCCGCTCTTCCATGCGCTCAGCCGTCGCGTCTGGGATCTGCGCGAGGAGATGGATCTCCTGGATCGCTACATCGGGTTTGCCCTGGATTCGGAGAACCGGGGACGAACGTTCCATTCCGACTTTCATCTCACCCAGACCTATCGCGGGGGTCTCGTGCGACGGTTGCAGGATCTGCTGGTCCAGGCCACGGACGGATCCATCCGACCTGGACCTTCGGCGGCGAATCGTGGAGGACCTGCCCGTGCGTGACGCCTGCATCCGACGCGCGCGCCCGGGCGATGAAGCCGGGGCCTACCACGTCTGCATGAAGACCGGGAACTTCGGGAAGGACGGCGAACCGTTCTACCGGGAGGATCCGGATGCGTTGGGACGCATCTTTGTCGGGCCTTACCTCGCCTTCGAACCGGCGCTTTCCCTGATCCTGGAAGATGAGATGGGGATCTGTGGTTACGCACTGGGGGCCTTCGATTCCCGGGCGTTTTACGATCGCTACGAACGGGAGTGGCGTCCGGACTTGTGCGCGCAGTTTCCCGAGCCAACGGGCGATCCGGCTGCGTGGACGCGATCCGAGATGGTGCACTCGTGGTATCATCACCCCGACTACACCTGTCCCGAGCCGTACGCCGACTATCCGTCGCACCTGCACATCGATCTGTTGGATCGGGCGCAGGGCCGGGGATACGGGCGTCGGATGCTCGAGCAGGTGATGGAGGAATTGCGTCGGCGGGGATCGCCGGGAGCGCACCTGGGGGTGAGCCTGATGAACGAGGCGGCACCGGGGTTCTATCGGAAGCTGGGATTCCGGGATCTATTGCGGGTGGGCGAGGGGACGGACGGATGCGTCTACATGGGCCGACGACTCTAAACGTGGGGAACGGAAGGAACCGAAATGACTGGCGTGGGAGAATGGTTGAACCGGTGGATCGTGCCGTTCCTGACGGCACTCAGCGAGAACACTTATATGGCGGCAATCCGCACCGGCATGGTGTCGGTGGTGCCGCTGACGATCATCGGTGGTCTGTTCATGATCGTGACCAACCTGCCGATCCCCGATTGGGAAGAGCGGATCGCGCCCTACCTGCTGCTCCTGCAAGTGCCGGTGAATGCCACGTTCGGGTTGCTGGCGGTCTTCGTGTGTTTCGGGATCGCCTATGATCTTGGCAAACGCTTCAACCTGGAGGCGCTCACGAGCGGCATGGTGGCGACGGTGGTGTTCCTGATGATCCAGATGGACCTCAAGGAAGGGACCCTGGTGATGGCTGGCCTCGGATCGCAGGGCCTGTTCACGGCAGTGCTGGTGGCGGTGGTGTCGGCCCGGGTCCAGAAGTTCATGGTGGACCTGGGGATGGTCATCCGGATGCCGGCGAGCGTTCCGGCGGTGGTCCAGGAATCGTTCCTGTCGCTCACGCCGCTGCTGGTGCTGGTGGTGGGCTTCTGGTTGATCCGGTTTGTCTTTGGTTGGGATATCAACGCCGGGTTGCAGGGGTTGCTGGAGCCGCTGGTGTTTGCCTTGAACACGCTTCCGGGAATCCTGCTGTACGCGTTCCTGGTCACGTTGTTGTGGTCGGTCGGGATCAACGGGGACAACGCCCTGGACGGCATCGTGCTGGCCTTCTTCATGAAGTATCTGGCGGCGAATGTGGAAGCGATGCAGGCCGGTCTCCCAATGCCCTATGTCACCGCCAACGGGTTCTTCACCACCTTTGTGAACGTCGGGGGAACCGGTGCGACCATCGCGCTCGCGCTGGTCATGATCAACTCGCGGGATGCCGGCTATCGCAAGGTCAGCCGCCTGTCGCTGCCCACCCAGGTGTTCCAGATCAATGAACCGATCTTCTATGGCATGCCGATCGTGCTGAACCCGATCTTCATGGTGCCCTATGTGCTCTCCGCCCTGACGTTGACCACCGGAAGTTATCTGCTCATGCACTGGAACATCATCCGGCGTCCGTTCGTCAACGTGCCCTGGACCACCCCTCCGATCATCGGGCATTACCTGTCCACCGGAGGCGATTGGAAGGCGGCCGTCTGGGGGGCGTGTTCGATCGTCATCGCCATGGGGATCTACTGGCCCTTCGCCCGCGCGGCGGAAAGGCAACGGTTGAAGGCGGCCAGCGAGGCAGCGGCGGCGGCGGCGGCGTGAGGGACGTTTCGAAAGGGGTTGCCCACGAATCACACGAAGCACACGAAGCAAGGCGGTGGTTG
>CAMCFL010000495.1 GCA_945873715.1 Akkermansia muciniphila | reverse complement strand
AATAGCCCGTGCCTGACATGAAGCGGCGCTACGAAATCTACACCGACGGCGTCCAGAACCGGATTGCCGTCCCCACCGGCTTCTCCCTGCTGGCGTTCCTGCTCGGACCCGTCTGGATCCTGCTCCAACGCCTGTGGGTCGAGGGCATTGCCGTGCTGACCGTCGAGGCACTGCTCGCCTCGGTGCTCTACGTCAACCGGGTCCCCTGGCCCTTTCACGTCGGCCTCGGTCTCTCCTTCGGACTGGCGGTTGGATTCTATGCGCGTCACCTGCGCGAACTCTCCGCCGAACGCCGTGGCTTCGAATACACCTGCACCGTGGACGCCCGCGATGGAGCGACCGCCCTCGCCATGCTCCTCCAGGTGGGCGGAATCCCGCTGCCGGAATGGCGCGCCCGCCATCTCGCCGGCGTCCCTGACTTCGCCCCGAAGAATCTGCGGGCCGTCTTTGCGGTGGCGATCCTCACGCTCAAGGCGGCCGTCCATTACCGCTTCGTCCTCGTCCTCCTCTTCCTCCTGATCGGCGCGGTGTTCGTCCTTCCCGGCATCATCAAGCACGATGGAACCGCCACCGGATTCTCCCAGATCCTCCTCGCCTACACCCTCACCGCCATCACCGGCCTCCTCGGCTTCTCCAGCCTCTGGCTGGCCTGCGGCACCCTGGCACGCGACATCGAGGACATGTCCCTCTTCCTCGTGATGGTGAAGCCCATCCCACGCTGGCAGATCTGGCTGGGAAAATGGCTCGGGATCATGGTGCTCAACGTCGCCATGGTCGCCATCTCCGGTACCATCGTCTTCGGCCTCCTCCACGCCCGCGCCCGCCAACTGCAACCCGCCCAACTCGCCAAGCTCCGCAGCGAGATCCTCGTCGCCCGCGAACCCGTCGGTGCCGAGATCCCCAACATCGATCCCGAGGTCGAAAAGGAATTCGAACAGCGCCGTCGCGATCCCGCCCTCTCCGGGATGGACCCGCTCTTCGTGAAGAAGCAGGTCCGCGCGCAGCTTGAAGGACGCCTTCAAGCGGTTCCCGCCGGTCAGTTCCGTCCGCTGCCTTATATCTTCAACCTCGGCCCCGACGCCCGGGAACGGTTCAAGGATCAATCCCTCTTCGTTCGCATCCGGTTCTTCACCCCGGAGTACGTCGGCATGGACGCCTCGTTCGACCACGGCTGGGAGATCGGCGGATCCAAACAGCGCCCGGCCGTCCGCATGGTCAATAATTTCGGGCCCGACGTCCCCAGCGAGTTCGCCATCCCGGGCGACCAGATCGAGCCCGACGGACGTCTGGTGCTGCGCTACGCGAATCTCGGCGCGCTCACCGTGGTCCTTCCCCTTCAGGACGGGATCCAGGTCCTCTGTCCCGAGGCTCCGTTCGCCGTCAATTTCGCCCGGGGTCTGGGCGTGATCGTCTGCTGGCTCGGCCTGCTCACCGCCGTCGGACTGTTCTCCGCCTCCTTCCTGTCCTTCCCGGTCGCCTCCTTCGTCTCGCTCGCCATCCTCGTGGTCGGCCTCTCCTCCAGCACCCTCAAACAGGTCGTCGAGCAGGGCGGCATCATCGGCGTCAGCAGTGAATCGGGGACCATCGTCGAACCCTCCCTCTTCAACCGCGCCTCGGTCGTGGTCTACGGCAGCGCCTACTGGGTCCTCAATCAGGTCTCCAGTTTCTCCCCGGTCGACGCCCTCGCCACCGGACGTTCCATCACCTGGCTGGACCTTGCCCGGGCCGGCTTCGTCGTCATCGGCATCGCCGGTGGAGCCCTCGGTGCCGCCGGCATGGTGATCCTCACCCGGCGGGAAATCGCCCTCCCCACATGAATCTCCGCAAAGCAGGCCTCATCGCCATCGCCGTCCTTGCCCTGGTTGCGGGTCACTTCTTCCAGGTCCGCCTCAACAGCGATCGGGATCGTCTCGGCCTGACCCGATCCACGGTCCTTTCCAACGCGCCGCCCGTCCTCGCCTTCACCACCGTCGCCCTCGGCGGCTTCCGCGGCATCATCGCCAATGCCCTGTGGATCCGCTCGTCCGAACTCCAGGACGAAGGCAAACACTTCGAAGCGGTCCAGCTCGCCGACTGGATCACCAAGCTCCAACCCCATTTCTCCGCCGTCTGGGTGCACCTGGCGTGGAATCTGTCCTATAACATTTCCGTCAAGTTCCCCGATCCCGAGGACCGCTGGCTGTGGGTTCAGCGCGGCGTCGAACTGCTCCGCGATGAGGGCCTCAAATACAACCCGCACGCCATCGACATCCACGCCGAGCTCGCCCGCCATTTCCATCACAAGATGGGCGCGAACCTC
Source organism: Akkermansia muciniphila (assembly GCA_945873715.1). Taxonomy (GTDB): domain Bacteria; phylum Verrucomicrobiota; class Verrucomicrobiia; order Limisphaerales; family UBA9464; genus UBA6176. Next base: position 1,177 of record CAMCFL010000495.1, on the reverse strand, counting down.
GACGACGCCCATCTGACCTACAAGGCCCACTGGGCCGAGGAGATGCAGACCGCCATCGGCTCCGGTCACCCGGATTATGAAGCCCTCCTCAATCCCAAGACTCCCGAGGACAAGGCCCGCGCGGAAAACCTGGTCAACAAGTACAAGCTCGAGCCCGCCTTGATGAAGGTCGTCGATGACACCTATGGCCCGCTGGAATGGCGTCTGCCCGAAACCCACGCGATCTACTGGGCCACCCGGGGATTGCGCGAGGGCCGCGGCGCCGGCGATGTCCGCATGCTGCGCCGGAACATTTTTCAACCGATGATGATGGCCTTCCATCGCGGCCGGTTCATCACCAACAACTTTACCCAGCGCATCCAGTTCGGCCCCAATCTGGACATGGTGAACAACACCTCGCGGGCCTACCTTGATCAGGCCAACGCCGAACAGGAGGAAGGAATGCGCGAAAGCTTCCAGAAGGCCCATCGCAACTTCCTCAAGGACGCCGTCTATTTCCTCTACACCTACAACCGCCTGCCCGAGGCCCGGCGCTGGTTCGAGTTCTGCAAGCAGACCTACGGCACCAACTCCAACATCAATCCCGACTGGACCCTCGAGGACTACGCCATCTCCCGCATCGAGGAAGACGCCGGCGAAACCTCCCGCGACCGCATCAAGGCCATCGTCGAAGGCTCCATCGAATCCGCCTACGGCAACCTGGTCGCCGGCGATTCCGACCAGGCTCAGGGCCTGATGCTCTTCGCCGAAAAGGTCCACTCCAACTTCCAGCTGCGCACCACCCACAAGTCCGCCGTCGCGCGCCTTCCCCTGGGCCCCTTCCCCGAGATCAAGCGCGAGGTGCTACTGCGCCTCTTCGACCCCGCCACCGGTGCCAATCCGAATTTCCTCGCCCGCCTCCGGACCGAGCTCAGTCTGCCCGGCGACTTCGGCGTCCTCCCCGCCGCCACCAACGCCCCTCCTCCCGCCGTGCCCGCACCGGCTCGGAAGCCCTGAGGGTACCTAAAAGGACGGGCACTGGAGGGACGAGCTCCGCGCACTAGCGTCCAGTTAAAATCTCAGCAAATCCTGTGTTTCCGAAGGTTCTGGTGACTTGATCGAAATTGGCGTTCGCGCAAGCACCTCAGTCAGAGCTGATTGCTCAAACGCGGTAACACTGACGATTTGCAGAATCTCG
>CAMCFL010000494.1 GCA_945873715.1 Akkermansia muciniphila | reverse complement strand
TGCCGTGTTCTTCTATTCCGACCTGCTCAAGGCGATCCCGGTCTCGGTCGAGGCCGCCTTCTGCCGTTGTCGCGGCTATGAACCCGGCGTCAATGGCCAGCAGGCGGCCACCTTGCGCGTCGAGGGGTTGGATGAGGATCTTGCCGGGCGCAGCGTCTTGCTCGTCGATGACATCTGCGACACGGGCCGAACCCTCGCCCATCTCTCGGAACTCTGTCGCCTTCGCGGTGCGGGAGTCGTTCGGACGGCGGTTCTCATCCACCGGCAGATCCCCGAGAGTGTCTTCCATCCGGATCACGCGGCGTTCCGTTATGACGGCCGCGAGTGGTTTACCGGCTACGGCATGGACGACGGTTCGTGGCGCACCAATTACCCGTCGGTGTACACGTTGCGGGGAAGTGGTGGCACTACGGAAGCCTCAGGCTGAGCAGGGTGACGTCGTCTTCGAACTCGGACGTTCCGCTGAAACGGGTGAGCTCGGCGCAGAGCTGTTCGTGAAGCGAACCGAGCGTGCCGACACTGGCCCGGGCGTCGAGGAAGGCGCACAGCCGGGCATTTCCGAACTGGACCGAAGGGTCGTCGGCCATCGGCGCTTCGTTCACTCCGTCAGTGTACATCAGCAGTGTCTCTCCGGGCGACAGACGCAGTTGGGTGGTGGGGAAGGGCCGATCGACCGCGTCGATGCCCAGCAATCTTCCCGGGCGCAGGCCGAGGAGCGAGGCGGGGGTTCCCGGGATGATCCGTGCGGGCGGCGGATGCCCTCCCGAGGCGAGCACAAGGCTGCCGTCGGGTTGGACCAACGCCAGCAACAGGGTGACGAACATCATCTTCGGATTGTCGGCCGCGAGGCGGTTGTTGACGGTCTGGAGCAGTTCACCGGGGTCGGTGATCTCGGAGGCGAAATGTCGGATCAACGTGCGGACGGATGCGAGGAAGAGGGCAGCGGGGATTCCCTTGCCGGAGACGTCGCCGACGAGGAAAAGCGTGCTTCCCGAGGCCAGGGTGAGCACGTCGTAGAAGTCGCCGGCCACTTCGCGGGCGGGATGGAGGGATGCCGCGGCCTCATGACCCTGCCAGCGCAGGGTGGATGGAATCTCGGGCAGGTAACTCTGTTGGATTTCGCGGGCCACGGCCATGTCACGCTGGAGGCGGACCTGATCGACGAGGCGCTTCTGCAGGCGTCCATTCTCGAGGCTGATCGAGACCGAGATGGCGACGGCGGTCAGCAGGCTGAGGTCCTCCTGGCTGAACGGTGGGCCCGGCTCGAATCGATCCACCAGCAGGGCACCGGAGGCCTTGCCGTTCCCATCGTGCAGGGGGACGCAGGCAAAGGATTGAACTCCCATGGCTCCAAGGGTTGATCCCGCTGAGGAAAGGTCGCCGGTCTCCCGGGAGGCAATGATCCCGATGTTCTCCGAGGTGACCCGGCGGAGGACCGAATGGCTGAAGCGTCGGTTCAGGGAGGATTCACCCGCCCGGGTGAAGGCACCGGCAACCTGCGAGGCGTCGCCGATCCCGTCGATCAGCATCACTCGGTCGGCGACCGGAAACAGCGTGAACAGATGGCGTGCGACCCCGAGGAAGATTCCCTCCGGATCGTTGACACCGCCGAGGCTGGCGGTGAGGTCCAGCACCGCCTGTAACTTGCGTCCTGCCGCGTTGTCGAAGAGTTCCTGTCGGGCTGACGACATCCGCTTCTGGTTGAGGACGGTGGCACCGATTTCTTCCTCGTCGGAGTTGAACGCGAGCGTGAAGGGCCCCGCCTTGATGTGATCGCCGTTGCGCAAGACCCAGGGTTGAAGGATCCGGAGTCCGTTGACGTGGGTTCCATTGCTGCTGCCGAGGTCCTCCACGAACCATCGACCGTCCGTCAGGCTCACCTGGAAGTGGCGGCGGCTCACACCGCGGTCGGCCAGGAGGATCTCCGACTCGGGTGCCCGACCGGCCACGAGCTCGCTCCGTGTCAGGGCATGGAGGGCATGGAGGCTGTGCTCAGGGCCTTCGATGACTTCGAGTTGGGGTGACTTCGGCATCTTGGATTCAGGGTGGAGTGGACGACGGGGAGCGGCAAGAACGACGCGGACCCGGGCTTGGGTGAGGCTTCACTCGGGAACGAGCCAAGTGCCCGCCAGCCGATCCTGAATGCTACGACGGAGGCTGGATGAAAGGATTCCGAGCGCAATCGCCAGCAATACCAGGCCGCGGACCAGATTGAGCGGCACGGCATCGACCTGCCCCTGCCACAGCGCCACTGCCGGGATGCTCAGTGCCGCCGTCAAGGGAGTCCACGCAACCAAGGCCCTTGTGATCAGGCGGCCCCGACCCGCGAGTTGGCCATCGATATCGACGATCTGCATCTCCTCGCGGATAAGCGCATATCCCCGGCGTCGCAGGACGGCGGCGGTGAACAGGCTGGACCCGATCCAGGCCAGGAGGATCGCCGAGGCAGCGATGGAGAACCAGAGGGGCGGGACCGCTAGAGTCATCAATGGGATCAAGATGGACAGCGGAATTCCTCCGCTGGTCAGAACCAATTGGACGCGCTTCGAAAGCCCTTCCCGAGGTTGGCGAGACAGCAGTCGGCGCATCTCGGCTTCGACCGAAGCCGGATCGTGGGTGGATGCCAACCCTTCGAAGAACAGGGTGGCGTGCCTGGGCCAGGGGTCGTCGCTGGCGGTGCGGTGTCCTTGTCGGCGTCTTTCGGCCCCGGCCCTCTGGAGCCTCGCCGCCAGGGCCGTCACCAGGTTCATCGGCTTCGCTGGGTCCACGACCTCCCCACTCAAGGCGGGGCCTGCGAACGCTCCGAGCTCCCGGATCGGTTCTTCCAGGAGCAGAAATTCTCCGGATTGCCCGAGGACGACCGCGTCGAGGTCCAGGCGAGGGGGCTCCTCCCCTCCGACGATGCACGCCGAGCATTCCGCGACTGCGGCCCCGAGCCAGAAACGGGCATTTTCCCAGGGGGCGGGTGCCCCGTCCGCCTTCCAGAGTGCGATGTCGGGTGCCTCGTAGGCGTCCCAGGACAGTTGGAGTGTGCGTGCCCCGTTGACCCATCTCAGTCGCCCGGGCCGATTGATTTGCCGGCGGGAGTGCGCGATGGGTTCCGCATCATGGTGCGCGATGCGGATCCACATGGGACGGTTGAGCAAGCGGTCCAAGCCAACCAGCCATTGTCCCCCTGAGGTCAAAGGCCCCTCGATGGTGTACGGGCCGATGGGCTTCGCATGGGGCATGGCGATCGGTAGTCGTGGGGGCGCTGACCGCGTCGCCTTCGGCGTGAATTCCCCCTGTTTCTTCGACGTGCGGGCGATGCGCCGTCGCCGGACAACCTGGTGATGCGGAACCGGCCAAAGTTGCGCCCGATGACGATGGGCACCGCGGTCAGGGAAGCGCACCCTGCGGGAAGGATGAACGTTTGATCCAGATCCACCCGGTCGGGCAGCGTCGCGTCTGAATCCTGGGGTCCGGGAGGCGGGCCGT
>CAMCFL010000493.1 GCA_945873715.1 Akkermansia muciniphila | reverse complement strand
CGTCGCCCGCCACGGCGGCATCATGGAGGCCGTCCGCAACATTCCCTACGGGATCCAGCAACCCGCCGTGTCCGGCCAGATCCTCCAACTGGAGTCCGACCTCGGCCTGAAGCTCTTCAACCGGCGACCGTTCGAGCTCACCCCGGCCGGCCGGGACCTGTTCGAGTTCATCCGCCCGTTCTTCTCCAACGTGGAGGGTGTCGGCGAAAGGATCCGCGGAGGCGCGACCCAGACGATCCGCATGGCCGCCCCCGCGGCCGTCCTGCGGGATCACCTTCCCGAGGTCCTTCAGCTCGTCCGGAAACAGTTCCCCCACCTGAAGCTCATCCTGCGGGATGCCCACCAACCCTTGGTCGAATCCTGGCTCGAGCGCCATGAGATCGACTTCGCGGTGACGGTTCTGGACGGACGCCTGGCTCCGGGGGTGAACGCGGAACCCCTGCTGGAGCTCCCGGCGGTGTTCCTCGTTCCCAAGACTTCGACCTTTCACAGCTCCGCCGAGGTCTTTGATGCGCTTGCCCGCGGCTCCGGAGCCGATGGCGATGCCACCCCGCCTCCCCTGGTCTGCCTCCCCGCCAACGAGTCCCTGCCCCGACAATTCCGTGAACTGCTCGCCCAGCGGGAACTCGAATGGCCCCCAGCCATCGAGGTCAATTCGCTCGATCTGATCGAGATCTACGTCGCCAACGGATTCGGCATCGGCCTGACCTTCTTCCTCCCAGGGACCCGGAACTCTCCCAACGTCCGTTCCCTGCCCATCTCCGAAATGGCTCCGCTGACCATTGGCGCGCGCTGGCGCGGAAAGGCCACCCCGCTGATCGACGCCCTCTTGCAGGCCCTCCGAACGCGCGCCCAACTCTTCAGCCGGACCAAGGGATGATGTACTGCGGGCTGGCCAATACGGTGGGACGGAGCATCTTTCCACCCATGCAGAAGCTCGGAGCCCTCTTGGTCCTCCTCGGAATCCTCGCCCTCCCGGTCGCACGCGCCCAGGCCCCCCGCGGACTCGATCCCCTCGACTTCCGCGAGGTGGTCAAGAAGGGGAAGGACCGCGTCTTTCCCGCCGTCGTGTTCATCAAGTGCGTCCGGCAGGACATGCAACGCGGCGAGAAAACCAGCCAGGAAGTCAGCGGTTCCGGAGTCCTCATCTCCGCCAAGGGCGAGATCCTTTCCAACTGGCACGTGGTCGACAAGGCGACCGAGGTTCGATGCCTGCTGTTCGATGGACGTGCCTACCCCGCCACCGTCCTGGGTTCCGACAAGGACACCGACGTCGCCCTCCTCCGCCTCCAACTTCCCGAGGGCACCGCGCCCCTTCCCCACGCCACGCTCGGCGAGTCTACTTCCCTGACCGAGGGTGACTTCGTCATGGCCATGGGCGCGCCCTGGGGCCTCAGCCGCAGCGTCAGCATCGGGATCATCTCCTGCACCCGCCGCTACCTCCCGGGCTCCAGCGAATACAGCATCTGGCTCCAGACCGATGCCGCCATCAGCCCCGGCAACTCTGGCGGTCCGTTGGTCAACATCCACGGCGAAGTCGTCGGTCTCAACACCCGCGGCATGATGTCCGGAGGCGGTGACATGGGATTCACCGTTCCCATCGAGGTCGCCCGCGCCGTCAGTGACCTCATCCGCCGCGATGGACGCATGGAGTGGACCTGGACCGGACTCCAGCTCCAGCCGCTGAAGGATTTCAATCGCAACGTCTACTTCCCCTACGACGAGGGTGTGATGGTCGCCGAGACCGACACCGAAAGCCCGGCCCGCCGCGCCGGTATCCAAACGGGCGACCGGCTCATCAAGATCGATGGCCAGTCGGTCGTTGGGCTCACCCAGGAAGACATCCCCGCCATCAACCGACGCCTCGGCCTGCTCGCCAAGGGCAAGGTCACCCGGCTCCGACTCATGCGCCGGGATACCCCCATGGAAGTCGAGATCACCCCGCGCGCCAAGGGACGAGTCGAGGGCGAGGAACTCGATTGCCCCCGCTGGGATTTCACGGTCAAGGCGATCAACCAGTTCGACAATCCCGACCTCTACTTCCAACGCCCGGAAGGGGTCTTCATCTTCGGCGTCCGATATCCGGGAAATGCCGCCGGTGCCGGCCTCAACCAGCAGGACATCCTCGTCAAGATCGACGGCAAGGAAGTCCGGACCCTGGAAGACGTCCGTGCCACCCACAAGGAAGCCATCGCCGGCATCGGCAACAAACACCGCGCCCTGGTCTCCCTCCTCCGCAACGGCGAACTTCGGCAGGTCGTCCTCGACTACTCCCGTGAGCACGTGAAGCAGTGACGCCATGTAGGCCCGCTGCCCTCAGCGGGCGCTGCCGCATCGCCGCCTGAGGACTCCCTTCCTTGACACTTCAAACTGGCAGCCCCGGGACCGCGGGCGTCCTCGCCCGCCTCTCTTGAAACTCCCGTCCTTGAAACTTCAAACTGGGAGCGTTCTTCACCTCAGCCCACCCTTGCCCAGTCGCTGTTCGAGTTCGCGCCGCAATTCGACCGTCAACACCGCCCGCTGGAACTTCGCCGGCAACGCCTCCAACGCCTTCAGCGAGGCCTGATAACAGCGGGCGGCGTCTTCCGGCCTCCCGCTTCGCCGGTACAATTCCCCCTGCTCGAACCACCAGCGTTCCTTCCGCTCTGATCGTTCCGCCAGCAACCCGATCCGGGCCACCGCTGCCTCGACCGCGCCGCGCTGCAAGTCCAGTTCCGCGGCGGCCCGCTGCAATTGCGGGAGAGAACCGATCCGCACAATTCCCGTGTCCAGTCCCGCGAGGATGTTCGTCACGGCAACACCTGCCTCCTGCTGGCAGCGGGCGCGATCCAGAAAGACCTGAACGCGGGGTTCCCTGGAACCATCGAGCACCCGGGTGAACTCATTGGCGCTCTCCGCCCACCGCTTCGCCTGCATCAAGGCCTGCGCCAGGGACAGCCGTTCTTCCACTCCCTCCGGATGGGCCGCCACCCACGTCGCCAGCGGACCCACCGCAGCAACCGCATCCCCCTGCCCCAACAAGACAATGCCTCGTCGAAGGCCGTTGGTCGGATCCGAGGGCGTCAACTCCTCCAGCAGGACCAGGTCTGCGGCCGCCTCCGTCCAGAGGCCGTGGGCCCGTTCGATGTCACATCGTCGCGCGAGCAACGATGCGTCCCCAGGTTTCGCCTCCAGCCCCAGGGTCAGCTCCCGGATCTGTTCGTGAAACGGTCCGTGCCCGACCAATCGCAACCCGAGGCCGAGGAGGCCAACGATCGCGGTCCAACGGATCACCTTGTTCGCTCCGCTCCGAAAGGGTCCCGGGGAGGCGACCGTCCCCTGCCGCTCGGGCGTGGCAGCCGAAGAAGCGGGCGAGGACGCCCGCGGCCCCGGGAGGGCGCTTCCCGGGAATCTGCGTTCATCTGCGCTCATCTGCGGTGAAGCGACTGCGGTTTCCAGACTCATGGCACCGGCACCACCCGTAGGAATCGCGACCCTGCT
>CAMCFL010000492.1 GCA_945873715.1 Akkermansia muciniphila | reverse complement strand
AGTGGGTTCATCCGCGAGGATGATCTTGGGGTCGTTTACCAGAGCCCGGGCGATCGCCACACGCTGTTGTTGTCCACCCGATAGTTGGTTGGGCCGGTTCTTCATGCGATTGCCCAACTCCACCAGATTCAATGCTGCCGTCGCCTTCTCACGCCGGTGTTTCCCGCTCGCCCCCGCATACACCATGGGCAGTTCCACATTCTGGAGCACGTTGAGCTTGGGCAGGAGGTTGAACGACTGGAAGACGAAGCCAATCGTGCGGTTCCGGACCCGAGCCAGTTCGCGCTGGGAAGCGCGGGAAATGTCGATTCCATCCAGCCAGACCTCCCCCTTGGTCGGTGAATCCAGACAACCCAGGACGTGCATCAGGGTCGACTTACCGCTCCCGGAGGGCCCAATGATGGAAATGAACTCACCCTGGTTGAGTTCCAGCGAGACGTCGTCCAGCGCCCGGATCTCCTCACCGCCGGTGTGGTAGATCTTGCTGACGTTGCGAAGTTCGAGCAGTGCCACGGGATGGTTCGATGGGGGCCGGGGTCGTTCAGCGCGCCGGCGCGGAGGCGGCGCGCGGTGCCGCTGCGCCACCACCGGAAGCACCACCGGCAACCGTTGCCCGCGTGCCACTGGCACTCCCGACGGACGTGGAACCACCGGGCTTGGTCGTAGCCTTCGGCCCAGCCTTGATGTTCTTGCCCTTGTCTTCCAGAGCCACCTCGTCCCCCGCCTGCAACCCAAGGGTCACCTCGGCAAAAAAGTAGTCGCTGACCCCGATCTCCACCGCACGTCGCTCCCAGTCGTCTCCTGACTTCACGAACACGTGGCGTTCGATCTGACGGGTTTCGGGATTGGTTTCGGTAAAGACCGCCGCCAGCGGTGCGGCCACCACGTTCTCCGCACTGGCGACCGGGATGCTCAGGTTGGCCGTCATCCCGGGGCGGACCACCTTCTCGACTTCGCGGAGAAGGATCCGGGCAGCGAACCCACGAATGTTGTTCCGGATCGTCGACTGGGGTGCCAACCGCTCGACCTTGCCCTTCAAACGCAAGCCCGGGATCGCCTCGATGCTGACGTCCACCTCCTGGTTCACCGAAAGCCGCGTGACGTCGGCCTGGTTGATGTGGGCGTTGATCACCAAGTCACTCAGATTGGCGATGCTCAACACCTCGGTTCCTGCGTTGAACCCACCGGACCCGCTCACCGCCTGCCCCACCGACACCGGACGCGTCAACACCGTGCAGTCGAAGGGCGCCAAAACCTGCGTCCGCCGCAATCGGTCCATCATCAGATCCAGGGACTTCTGCGCCCGATCCAGCGAATTCCTGGCCAAGGCATGCTTCGTCCGCGCGTCTTCAAACAACTCCTGAGAGATCAGCTTGTTGCCGAACAGATCGGTCGCCCGCTTGAACTCGCGCTCGGCCTGATCCAACTCCAACCGGGTCCGCTCGACCGCCTTGTCCTGCCCGTCCTTCTCGATCTGGAGGTCGCGGTCATCCAGCTTGAACAGCAGTGAGTCCTTCTTCACGTAATCACCCACGTCCACCGGCAGTTGTTCGATCTTGCCGTTGACCTCGGGGCGCACGGACACCTGCTCGGCGGGTCCGATATCACCGGCCGCGGTAACGGCAAACCGGATCGACCGGGTCTCGACGACGGCCGAATCCGGGCGCGCGTTGATCGCCTGAGGTGGGAGGGCACCTGATCCATATTTCTTCCAGGAGAACCACCCGCCGACGCCGAGGGCGGCGACAACGATCAAGATGAGAAGGGTCTTCATGCCGACAATCGATAAGCAGTAGCACTGGTTCGCATGGGTGCAAAGGTTTAGTACGCACACGTTCAATCTGAGACCCGAATCCCACGATTGTGAACCGCCCCCACGCGAATTAGCCTGCCCGGACGACGATGCTCCCCCAGGAATTCATCCCCGCTGCCGCCACCTTTCTCATCGCCGCCCAATGGGTGGGCTCGGCGATCCTGGAGAAGCTCAACCGCGATCAGGCGCTCCGCTCGCGAAATCAGGTCCCTGCGGCCTTCCAGGACACCGTTTCGCCGGAAACCCAGGCGAAATCCGTGGATTACACCCTCGCCAAATCGCGCTTCGGCGATCTCTCGGGACTCGTCGACTCGGTGGTCCTGCTGGCGTTGCTCTGGAGTGGATTCCTGCCAGCCACCTGGAGCTGGCTGACGGAGGCGACGGGCACCGGCGTGGGGTGGCAGGCCGCCTGGCTGTTCGGCGTCGGTTGGGTGATGTCAATTCCCTCGCTGCCCTTCGAGTGGTGGGCCCAGTTCCGACTCGAGGCCCGCTTCGGCTTCAACACCACCACCCTCGGGACCTGGATCGCGGACCGGATGAAGGGAATGTTGCTCGCCGGCGCGCTGGGTTATCCCCTGCTCTGCCTGATCCTGAAGCTGGTCGATTGGATGGGCTCCGCCTGGTGGGTCTGGGCGTGGGCAGTCCTGCTCGGGTTCCAGATCCTGGTCCTGTTCCTCGCTCCCGTCCTGATCATGCCTCTCTTCAACAAGTTCACCCCCCTGCCCGAGGGCACCCTCCGGGATCGTCTCCTGAAGCTCGGCGACCGGACCGGGTTCAATGCCCGCACCATCCAGGTGATGGACGGCTCCCGGCGCTCACGCCACGCCAACGCCTTCTTCACTGGATTCGGACAATTCCGGAAGATCGTCCTCTTCGACACCCTGATCGCACAACTCTCCGAAGCGGAACTGGAAGCGGTGCTGGCCCATGAGATCGGGCATCATCGACGGAAGCACATCCCACAACGCCTGCTCTGGGCGGCCTGTGCTTCGTTGGCCGGGTTTGCCCTGGTGGGTTGGCTGGCGGCCCAACCCGGATTTACCGGGGCCTTTGGGTTTCCAGCCGGTCCGGAAGTCGCCCCGGCACTGCTCCTCTTCGCGCTGCTGAGCCCAGCCGTGCTGTTCTGGTCCAGCCCGCTGGGCAACCTCTGGTCCCGCAAACATGAGTTTGAGGCCGACCGCTACGCCCGGGAAGCGGTGGGTGGCCCCGAAGCGCTGATCGGAGCCCTGCGGAAGCTTTCGGAGAAGAACCTGACCAACCTGACGCCGCACCCTTGGTACAGCACGTTCCACTACTCGCACCCCACGCTGGCCGAGCGGGAAGCGGCCCTGAAATCGGGGTGATCGAAGGGGTGATCGAACGGCTCAGTTGTCGTCCATGTTGATCGTCCCGCCCGCCGGGACGTCGAGGATCTTGGAGGAAGTCTGCGCGCTGGGCGGTTGATCCACCGCATTGATCTGGTAGGTCTCGCCCACCACTTTTGCCGGGAACTTGCTGCCGTTGAAATAGGGTGCCAGATCGGCCTCGGACGGCGTTTCGTTGCCACCCTTCTTGTTCTCCGCCGCCCACTGGGTCTTGACCGAATCAATGGTGCGGAGATTGACCTTGATTGCCTGGAGTCGGGCCTTTTCCAGCGATCGTTTGACATTGGGAACCGCGATCATGGCC
>CAMCFL010000491.1 GCA_945873715.1 Akkermansia muciniphila | reverse complement strand
TAGGATTCCTCCGGGAGGAACCCGATGCGGGCCTTGGTGCGGACGTCGCGGGGAGACTGGTTGAAGACGGTGATGTGGCCCTTGGTGGGGTAGAGCAGGCCGAGCATCATCTTGATGGTCGTCGATTTGCCGGAGCCATTGGGTCCGAGCAGGCCGAAGATCTCGCCGCGGCGGATCTCGAAGTCGACGTTGTCGACGGCGCGGGCCTTGGGTCGACCCCAGAAATCCTTGAAGACCTTGGTGAGCCCCACGGCGCGGACCACGACCTCGTCGGAGGGAGCAGGGCGGGAGGAAGAAGGCAGGGCGGAGGCGGTGGTCATGGCGAAGAGGGGCGGGGGACAACGGGTCTCATGCCGACAGCAGTTGGGGAATCGAGTACTTTTCCGTCAATGCGATGGCTGTTGGCTGCTGTTCACGCCCCGGCAGTCACGAGGCTCGGGTTGACCCGCTGCGGCGGTTGGGTGGCGGGCGGTTCACTGGTGCCGGCCGGGGCCTGGAACGGTTCGAGTTCCTCGCCCATGCGGACCAGTCGTGCGCTGTTGAACACCACGATCAGCGATCCGGCGTTGTGCATGATGGCGGCGACGATGGGGTTGAGGTAGCCCATGGCAGCGGCAGCCAGACCGCCGATGATGAAGACGACACCGAAGAGGAAGTTCTGGTTGATGACCGCCCGGGCCATGCGGCTGAGCTTCACCAGGAAGGGCAGGCGCCGAAGATCATTGTTCATCAGCGCGATGGTGGCGGAGTTGATCGCGACCTCGGAGCCGGCGGCGCCCATGGCGATGGAGATGTCGCCAGCGGCGAGTGCTGGGGCATCGTTGACGCCGTCGCCGATGACGGCGACCCGATGGCCCTTGGCCTTGGTGGCGCGGACGTACTCGACCTTGTCCTGCGGGAGGCACTCGGCGACGACCTCGGTGATGCCGATTTCCAGGGCGACGCGTTCGGCCACCTGGCGGCGGTCACCGGACACCATGGCGATGCGGCGGATGCCGGCTTCCTGCAGTTGCTTGAGGGCGGTGGCGGCTTCGGCCCGGGTCTGGTCCTGCAGGCCGACCCAGCCGATGCACTGTCCGCCGCGGGCGATGAAGAGGAGCGAGAATCCGGCGGTTTCGTCGAGATCGACGGAGGCCATGAGATCCTCGCGGACACCCTGGTCACGGAGGAAGGCGGCGCGTCCGACGACGATGCGCTGGCCGTCCACCAGCGCCGTAACGCCCTTGCCGGCGGTTTCCTTGAAGTCGGTGACTTCGGCGAGGGGAACCCCGGCTTCTTCGGCCAGTTGAACCACCGCCTTGGCGGTCGGGTGATTCGAGAACCGCTCCGCCGACGCGGCCGCGCGGAGGAGTTCGGCAGGGGGGGTGTTCGCCAGCGGATTCAGTCGGGAGACGACCAGCTTGCCGGTGGTGAGCGTGCCGGTCTTGTCGAAGACGAAGGCGGTGATGCGGGCGGCGGCCTCCAGATCGGCGAGGTTCTTGACCAGGATACCGAGGCGGGCGGCGGCGGAGAGGGCCGCGACCATCGCGGTGGGGGTCGCGAGGATGAAGGCGCAGGGGCAGGCAACCACGAGTACGGCGATCACGCGGTTCAGGTCGCGGGTGAAGGCCCAGACGAGGGCGGCGATGACCAGGACCAGGGGCGTGTAGTAGCCCATGTACTGGTCGATGATGCGCATGAAGGGCAGCTTGGTCTTCTCGGCTGCAAGGATGAGTTCGCGGACGCGACCGATGGTGGTGTCCTGGCCGGCCTTGTTGACCTTCACCTCGAGGGCACCATTGAGATTGATGGTGCCGGCGAAGACCTGGTCGCCGGGGCCCTTGTCCACCGGCAGGGATTCCCCGGTGATGTTGGCCTGATTGATGGAGCCCTGGCCGGTGAGGATGAGGCCGTCGGCAGCGATGTTGTCGCCGGGTCGGATGCGGATCGTATCGCCCACACGGAGTTCGGCGGCGGCGATTTCCTCCTCGCGTCCGTCCGTGAGGCGTCGGGCCTTGGTGGGGGTCAGCTTGATGAGGGACTGGATGGAGGCGCGGGCACCGGCGGCGGTGCGGGTCTCGATGAGTTCCCCGAGCAGCATGAAGAAGGCGACGATGCCGGCGGTTTTGAAGTCTCCGGTGGCAGCGGAAGCCAGGACGCCGAGGGCGACCAGTTCGTTGATCGAGAGGCGCCCAAGTCGAAGGTCCTTGAAGGCGACGACCAGGATGGGCCAGCCGAGCACGACGGCACCGACGAGTGCGGACAGCTCGGAGACCGTGTGTCCCTTCTCGAAGAGGAAATCGATGGCAAACGAGTTCACGATGCAGATCGCACCGAGAAGCGTCTGCCACAGCTTCACGTTGGTGTGGGAATGATCGAGCCCGCCGTGGTCATGACCGCAGTCGCAGTCGTTCGGGTGCTTCTTCGGATCCTCGTCGAGGCTGAGGAGGGAGGTGACTTGCATGTCAGGAGGGAATGGACGTTGAAGGAAAGGGGGAACGGGCGGTTCTCGGGAGGAGACTTCAGCGGTTGGCGTCTTCGCGCTTGCGCGGGGTCTCGGGTTCGCGGCTCAGGTTGAGGCGGAGTTCCTCGATGCGGCTCGGTTGGAAAAACTTGTCCTGAGCATTGGTCAGGACGCGTCCGACGGTGGCGATGCGCAGGCGCTCGCGGAGGAGCGTGGGGTTCCGCCGGTATTCCACCAGTTGTTGCGAGAAGAACTGGGCATCGGCGGAGACGGCCTGGACGAGGGCATTGGACAGGCCGAGACCGACGTCGCGGGCGCGCTTGGCTTCGCCTTCGGCTTCCCGGGTGACCCGGTCGTATTCGCCCTGGGCTTCGTTGATCCGCCGGTTCCGATCCTGTTCGGCGGCGATGACCTGGTCGAAGAAGGCCTTCACGAAGATCGGCGCTGCCACCTCGACGTCGAGGGTGTCGAGCGAGACGCCGATCCGATGACGTTCGATCAGGTCGACTGCCCGCTTGCGGATGGCATCCCGGAAGAGGACACGATCCCGGTAGAGTGCGGCATCGGCGGAGTGCCGGACAGCGGCCCAGTGGATGGAGTTGTCGAGGGTGTCGCGCAGCAGGTTGGTGACGTTGGAGAACTGGAAGGCGTAGGCGACCGGATCGACGATCTTGTACCGGAGGGTTGCCCGGACGTGGAGGATGTTGCCGTCGCCGGTGATGACATGGCCATCGACGCCGGGGGCGAGGGAGGGGTTGGGCTGGGGTTGGATGCCTGCGGCTTCGTCCTCGGCGGAGATGGCGTACCAGGCGCCGGTGGCGCGGATGACCTTGGACTCGCCGATCTGGACCTTGACGATTTCGTCGATCGGATAGGGGAAGGCCCAGTGCAATCCCTGGCGCTTGATCTGATCGGAGCCGTCACCGACCGGCTTGCCAAAGCGCAGGACGATGGCGACCTCGTTGGGGTTGACGGTGAAGACGCAGGAGAAGACGAAGGCGGCGGCGAGAACGACCGCGAGGATGCGGACGAGGAGCAGCGAACTTCCCA
>CAMCFL010000490.1 GCA_945873715.1 Akkermansia muciniphila | reverse complement strand
ACGAACTCCGCGAGTCTGTAGGCCCGCTGCCCTCAGCGGACGTTTCCTGATCTCCGCCTGAGGGCAGGCGGCCTACATCCTTGCCCCGCCCAGGATGCCCCCTCCATCGCCGCGCGCACGTCGAAGTGGAAACCAACGGAGGTTCGCGGTTATCTCTCTCCCATGCGTTCCGGAACACTCGTTGCATTCTTCCTGATCCTGGCCAGCCTGCTTACTGGAGTTGGCTGCGCACTCCGCCCGGAAACCGAGGATTTCGATGTCACGCTGGTGAACCTCGCCTCCGAAGGCAGCGGAGGTGGCGTCGGTGAGGCGGCGCTGCGGTTCACGATCCGCCTTCAGAACGCCACTCCCGAGCCGGTGACGTTGACCGGCTCCGCCCACAAGATTTACCTGAACAACGTTTACGTCGGACAGGCTCTCAATGACGCCCGGATCGAAGTGCCGCGTCTGGGAACGGTCACCCAGGAAATCACGGTCCACCTGAGCACCTTCAAGCTGGCCCGAGCCTTCTACGGGATCTATCGCGAACAACAGGCGTCGTACCGGATCAGCTCCACGCTTTACGGAACCCGCTCCACTTTGCGCACCCGCAAGATAGGCTCGATCGACCTCCACGGGCTGCAACTGCCCCCGCCGGGATCCCCCGGCGCTCCTTCGCTCCAGCCTTAGAAGACAATGGGGTCGCGTCTATATTGTTGACTATTCAAGCTTCCACGAAGGAGGTGGGGATCTGCCAATAGTAAACAAGATAGGCGCGACCCCATTGAAATATGAACGCTCCCGGGATGAAGGTCGTGAAGGATGCGGGGCAGACGTGAAGCCAGATTCTGGTCGAAGAGCAGCCTCATGCGGGCAATGTCGCCAGACGCCGCTCGCGGTCTGCGGCAACCGCCAGGCACGCGCGGATGTCGGTTTCAGTGAGGTCGGGAAAGTTGGCCAGCAACTCGTCATGTGTCATCCCGGAGGCACAACCAGCAGCAAGACTGGGCGAACCCGACTCATGTCCTGGATTCCAGGGACGCCGCCTCCTGAGCCCGTGTCTTCAGCCGGACGTGGAACTGACTTCCCTTCCCGGGCGTGCTCTCCGCCCAGATCTGCCCGCCGTTCTTCAGGACGAAATCGCGACAGAGCTTCAACCCCAGACCGGTGCCCCGCTCCCGTTGGGTGCCCAACTGGCTGACCATTTCGAATCCGAACAATCGCTCCAGAAATTCGGGCGTCATCCCGACGCCGGTATCGCTGACGGTCAGGATCAGGTCGCCATCGACGCTCCAGCTTTCCAGGGTGACGCGATCCGTCGGACGACAGAACTTGACTGCGTTCCCCACCAGATTCCGCACGACCAGCGAGATCATGTTTCGGTCGGCATAAACCCAGGCACCCGGCGCCAGACGATCCTCGATCTGCACTCCCTTGTCGGACGCCTTTTTTCCAAAGGCGGGGAGATCCTGTTCCACCAGGGTTTTGAGATCGAACCGTTCGCGATGGATGACTTCTCCCTCCAACTGGCCTCGGGACCAGCTGAGAAGGTTTTCCAGCAGGGCGGACGCGTCGTCCACGCTGCGGGTGATCATCGGGATCAGATTGCGGAACTCCGGCTCCGAGAGCATCCCGGCATCGGCGATCTGCAGCATGCCCGTCAACCCCGCCAGGGGACTCCGGAGGTCATGCGCGATGATCGACAGCATGCGGGTCTTCATCTGGTTGAGCTCCCGGAGTTCCAGCGCCTGGGCTTCCAACTGACGGGCCGCCGCCTTGCGCCCGGTGATGTCCCAGAAGATCAGCAGGGTTCCCGAGCGTCGTCCGCCGCCGTCGTAAAGCGGGGTGACCGCCACTTCGAGACTGAGCATCTGCGATCCCCGTTGGATCTCCATTTCCAGCCTGCCGTCCTTCTCGTCCTGGATCCGTGCCAGCAACTCCGAACGATCCGGCATCAATGCGGCAATGGGACGTCCGATGCAGGAAACTCCAACCGGCCCCAGCAGTCCACGCATGGTGGCATTCACGTCGACGGCCCGACCATCCCGATCGAGGACGAGCATCCCTTCCTGGATCCCTTCGATGACGCGCTCGCGCGCCATTGGAACGAGGTCGAACAGCTTGAACCGGTAAAGGGCGAAGCCGACCACCATCGACGTCACCAGGAAGGCAAAGGGCGTCAGGTCAATGTGCCGATGCAGCTTGAACCCAAGCAGGTAGGCGAGGTTGCTGCCCCAGGGGATGAGGGCACCCGCGAGAATGGCGAGGTTCTGGCGTCGATAGACCCCGTCGGCCTGTCGCAGTCGGTTGAACAACTGGTAGAGCCCGAAGCCGAGCAGCGTGTAGATCGACAGGGTGTGAACCACGTACCAAGGCCCCGGTTGGATCGCCAACAGGGGGAACGGCCCCGAGGTATCGACGCTGACCTCCCGGTAATGCAGGTGATGCCACGAGTTGGTCCAGACGGCCAGAAGGGTGAGACAGGGAAAGCCGAAGATCAGAAACCAGATCCTGCGGGTCAGCCAGGCATCCTTGCCCACGTGGCGCAGCACGAACACCAGCCATGCCGCTGGAACGAGCGAGATCCCAAGGTACTCGATCCGGATCCAGAACAGCATTGCCGCAAGGCTGCTGCTGGCCAACTCAAGGGCGTAGGTGATGGCCCACACCGCCGTCAGCAGCATCATCACCGAAAACCACTTCACCGCCGAACGGACCCGGTCGAAAAGGCATAAGCCAAACAGCAGGATCACCACTCCTGAGAGGAGAAGCGTCACCGCGTAGGCGTTGAATTCGAATGCCATTCAGCCGGAGGACAGCCGTCATCGTCACACCGCAGAATCTCGGATGCTGATGAGCGGCCGCGAAGCTAGGCAGAGAAGGCCCCAAGGCAACAGGCCTTTATCGGTTTCCACATCCTCAACGCCCGGGGCGCACGCGCAGGAACACATCGCCTGCGGGCACCTCCGGGAGCGGACGCAGCGGGGCCGTCATCAATTCCTCGCGCCAGGGCGTCCAGACGCCGGTTTCCGTCAGTGCCGGCGACGTCTCGAGCGCATAGCGCACCCCGGGATGTCCATAGAGACGCCCGGTCCGGTCCGCCAAGGCCTCCAGCAGAGGATCCGTCCCCAGCAGGATCACTCGCCCGGCAGCCCGTCGGGTCCGGCTCAGGATCTCGTCGCCCAACTGTCCTTCGACCTGATCGGGTTCGATCCGGACGAAGGCCGACAACGCCAATGGATCGGTCCCGAACCGAAGTTGTGCGACCCGACCCTGAATCCGAAGCGTCTGCCCCGCGCCGGCCGTCAACCGGAGCCGATATTCGTCCTGCGAAACCGGCTCAAGGATGGCGCTCCCGACCGCGGCGGCGAGATCCGAGAGCGCCAGGCCTTCCACGCCGGGATGGCTCAGTCGCAGTCGTGCACTGACCGCCCCAAGATCGAGCTCCGATTCCAGGACCACTTCCAGGGCACCGGCCTCGCCGGCAAAGACGAGGGCCTCACCCAACTTGAATTGGAAGTCGGACT
>CAMCFL010000489.1 GCA_945873715.1 Akkermansia muciniphila | reverse complement strand
TTGGTCAAGCTTTTCGAGGAGTCCGGCATGAAACTGGGATTCCAACCCTCCCGCGAGAAGACCTATGAACGTTGAGTGTTTCCCGAAAATTTCCCTTCCCCCGCGCCTTCGGCTTCCCAAACTGCGCGCCCGATGAGTTCCAAGACACTCCGCATTGCCGCGCTGGCTGGCGATGGCATTGGCCCTGAAGTCATGCGCGAGGCCCTGAAGGTCCTCGCTGCCGTGGGCCGCAAGTTCAACCTGTCCTTCGACGTCACCGAAGCCCCGGTGGGCTGGGCCGGCATCGACGCCGCTGGCAAGGCCCTGCCAGACGCCACCCTCGAACTGTGCCGTCGCTCGGACGCCATCCTGTTTGGCTCGGTTGGTTTGCCCGACCGCGATCCGACCATTCCGAAGGAAGAACGTCCCGAGCGCGCTGCGCTGCTTCGAATCCGGAAGGAGTTCGGACTGTTCGCCAACCTGCGTCCGGTGAAGTTGCCCAAGGCGCTTTCGCATTCCTGCCCGCTCAAGCCCGAGCGCCAGGGCGACGGCATTGATCTTCTCGTCGTCCGCGAACTGACCGGGGGTCTGTACTTCGGCCAACCGAAAAAGACCGAAGAGATCACGCTGCCCGACGGCACCCGCACCCAGCGCGCCATCGACACGATGGTGTACACGACGCCGGAGATTGAGCGGATCGCGCACGTGGCCTTCCGTGCGGCCCGGCTCCGCCGCAAGAAGGTGACCTCGATCGACAAGGCCAACGTCCTCGAGAACGGGATCCTGTGGCGGGAGACCGTCACCCGGATCGCGAAGGAATACCCGGACGTCACGCTCGACCATCAGTTCGTCGACAACGCCGCCATGCAGTTCCTGCTTCGACCTACCCAGTTTGACGTGGTGCTGTGCGAGAACCTGTTCGGCGACATCCTCAGCGACGAAGCCGCCGCCCTGGCGGGATCACTCGGAATGCTCCCCTCCGCCAGCCTGGGCATCACTGCCGCGGAACGGACCTTCGGGTTCTACGAACCCGCGGGTGGCACGGCCCCGGACATCGCGGGCAAGAACCTCGCCAATCCGATCGCCCAGATCCTCTCCTCCGCCCTCATGCTGCGCTACAGCTTCGGGCTCACCGAAGCGGCCGCCGCGATCGAATCCGCCGTCGCGACCGTGATCGACCAGGGACTTCGCACTGGCGACATCTTCAACCCGGCCGATCCCAATGCCCGCCGGGTGGGCACCCGGGAAATGGGCGAAGCGATCGTCGCGGCCATTTGAGGAGCCGATGTAGGCCCGCTGCCCCCAGCGGGCGTTTGCTCCCATCGCCGCCTGAGGGCGGGCGGCCTACAGGCATTCCTGCCCAACCGATGCTGCGCCTCCGAGAATGAAGCCCCGCCTGCTGTCCCTCCTCTACCTCCTGCTGGCGGGCGTCTGGACGTCGGGTTGCGCGACGCGTGACCCTCGGCCGCTGCAACGCTTCGAGTTCACCTCGGTCCAGATGGCGATCCCGTTTCGGATCGTCCTCTACGCGCCGGACGGCACGACAGCCACCAACGCTGCCCAGGCGGCCTGGGCGCGCATCAGCGAGCTCAACCGGATCCTGAGCGACTACGATCCCGACTCCGAGCTCAGCCGACTGGGATCCACTTCCCCGCACCCGACCCCGGTCCCGGTCTCTCCGGAACTCTTTCGAGTGCTCGCCGTCGCAACGGAAGTCAGTCGTGCATCGGACGGCGCCTTCGACATCAGCGTTGGCCCGCTGACCCAACTCTGGCGCCGCACCCGCCGTCAGCGGGAACTTCCGGACTCCGGGAAGCTTCAGGCAGCCATCGCCGCCGTGGGGTGGAGTTCGGTGCAACTGACACCGCCGGATCGCGTCCGACTCCTGAAGCCGGGCATGCGCCTCGACGCCGGCGGCATCGCCAAGGGCTACGCCCTGGACGAAGCCTCCCGGGTGCTCCGCGCCCACGGGATCCGGTCGAGCCTGGTCGCCGGAGCCGGCGATCTGGTGGTGACTGGGCCACCCCCGGGACAACAGGGTTGGCGGGTCGAGCTCGCGCCGCTCGACGTTCCCAAAGCTCCCGCCGCCCGGCACGTGTGGCTGAAGAACGCCAGCCTGTGCACCTCGGGCGACCTGTTCCAACGGGTGGAGATCGGGGGGATCCGGTATTCCCACATCGTCCACCCCCGGACGGGACTGGGTCTCACCGACCACAGCCTGGTCACGGTCATCGGCCCGGATGGCATCACCACGGATGCCCTGTCCACCGCCCTGTCGGTGGCGGGCCCAGCCCACGCCGTGAGCATCGCGCGACGCTTCGGGGCGGAAGTCCTGCTGGTCCGCAAGCCTGGCCAGGAGCTGGAATTCGTCGAATCCCCGGGATTCCGCCGGCATGCGGACCGGTAAATTGCCCACTTGGCCTTCGGGCCCGGCTGCGGCAAGGTTCAACCAACGTTCGGGGAGCCGTGGTAAACGGCTGAGAGTTCCGCTGCCGCGGAAGACCCGCCGAACCTGATCCGGGTCATGCCGGCGAAGGGAAATGCATCCATCTTCAGTCCACCTTCCAGCAGCGATCAGACTGATCAGACCGATCAGACTGATCTTCTCCTTTTTCTCATGATCGCCAAACCTGAGTTCATCGAACCGCACAGCCGCACGCCGCTGCCAAAGTCATCCAAGGTCTACCTCGCGGGAACCCTCCACCCGGACGTCCGGGTGCCGATGCGTGAGATCGAGCTGCACCCCACCCAATCGCGGGACGGCAAGATCGAGGTGAACGAGCCGGTGCGCGTCTATGATTGTTCCGGTCCGTGGGGTGACCCTGCCTTCGAAGGGGACGTGACCGAAGGACTGCCCGCCTTGCGCCGCGACTGGATCCTGCGACGCGCGGATGTCGGCGAGTACGAAGGCCGACCGGTCAACCCGATGGACAACGGGTATCTCTCCGCCCAGCACGCCCAGTACGCCAGCCAGGCCGAGCGGAACCGTCTGATTGAGTTTCCCGGTCTCCGCCGCCGCCCGCTGCGGGCTTCGGCCGGGCACCCGGTCACCCAACTCTGGTACGCCCGTCAGGGCATCATCACGCCGGAGATGGAGTTCATCGCCCTGCGGGAGAATCAGGGGATCGAATCGGTGCGCGAACAGGCCTCGGACCGTCATTCCCGCGATTCCCTCCTCCAGCAACATGCGGAGCCCACCGCGGACTCCCCATACACCCCCTCGGTGCTGCGACGCTTTCCCCAACGGATGCCCAAGGTGATCACCCCGGAATTTGTCCGGGACGAGATCGCCGCCGGACGGGCGATCATCCCGGTGAACATCAATCATCCGGAGGCTGAGCCGATGATCATCGGCCGGAACTTCCTGGTGAAGATCAACGCCAACATCGGCAACTCCGCCGTGGCGTCGTCGATCGAGCAGGAGGTCGAGAAGATGCGATGGGCCACCAAGTGGGGTGCCGACACGGTGATGGATCTCTCCACGGGAAAGAACATCCACGCCACGCGCGAATGGATCCTGCGCAACTCGCCGGTGCCC
>CAMCFL010000488.1 GCA_945873715.1 Akkermansia muciniphila | reverse complement strand
CGCCATCTGCGGATAGCACCCCACTCTTTTGGTCGCACCGGGAGGGCAAATCACCCCCACCGTTCGAACGCACTCCGCACGGCTTCGACGGGCAATCCGATGACATTCGACAGGGAGCCTTCCACCAGATCGACGATCCGGTGGCCTTCGTGCTGGATGGCGTACGAGCCGGCCTTGTCCAGCACCGGCACCCGCGCCAGGTACTCCTCGATGTCCACCGGTTCCAGGGTCCGGAACCGGACGTAAGTGACCTCCGAGAACAGTCGGGCCCGCGCACCCGTCCGGTGGACGAGGCAGACGCCAGTCACCACCTGATGGATCCGGCCGGAAAGTCGGGAGAGCATCGTCCGCGCCTCGTCGAGATCCGTCGGCTTGCCCAGGGGTTGATCCTCCAGGAACACCAGAGTGTCCGCCCCCAGCACCAGATGGTCCGGGTACCGTTCGGCGACCGACATGGCCTTGCGTTCGGCATTCACCTCGCACAGGCGCCGCGGGCCGAGCGTGGCATCGTGCAGTTCCGTCGCCATGCTCTCCACCACCGTGAAATCCGGGAGGACCTGACGGAGCAACTCACGTCGACGGGGAGAGACGGAGGCGAGGATGACAGGAGGATGATTCATCGCAGCCCGGGAAGGTTATCAGCCCAGTAGCAGGACGGCGATCCGGAGATGGCACGCGGGGCCGTTTCCATGTTGTAGGCCCGCTGCCCTCAGCGGGCGTTCCCTCAGCGCCGCCTCAGACCGTTTCAAGTTTCAAGGACGGGAGTTTCACCAGGGCCAGGTGCGGAGCACCGAAGGAATGTAGCCCACAGCAGCAGCTGGGGGTGGAGGATCCCCTCAGGAACGGGAGCCCCGGAGGGGGCGAGGGATGCTGGCTTCCTTCGCCCCCCTCCGAGGCTCCCGTGCCTTGGCACCAGGTGACCCACAGCTCGCGCTGTGGGCTACCTTCCCACGCCGCTCCGCGGCTACGAGCGAGCGAGCCACCTCTCCGTTCTCGAGGGCAGTCTCAGGATGTGCCCCGCGTTGCTTCCCGGGCGTTCGAGGAACCTTCGACGACTTGAATCTTGAAACTGCAATCTTCCAACTCCCCAGACTATCCCTCCTCCGCGCTTGCTCCCCGCGAGGTGCGTTCCTAGCTTGTTCGTGCCATGCGCCCGCTTCCGTTCCTGCTTGGACTGACCCTGCTCTCCGCCCCGCTCGGCCTCAGCGCGGCGGAGATTGATGCCGAGGACTTCCGCCGGCTCGTCGACCGCGTCAATTCGCACGACGAAGCCATCGACACCTACCGCGGTACGATCCAGGAACTGCGAACCGAGATCTCGCGGTTGCGTCTGGACAACGACCGTCTCCGGACCCAGGTCAACACTCCCAAGAGCTACGCCACCCAGGAACAGATCACCAAACTCGCCGATCAACTGCGCGAGGTGGAAAAGAACCGGGCGGCCGACAAGACGCAGATCCTCGATGCCTTCGACAAACTGAAGGCCATGCCGCCGGTCGTCGTTCCCCAGCCGCCCGGCCCGAAACCCTCCGGTGCCGCCAAGGCCCCCGAGAAAGGTCCCACCAAGGACCCGGTCACCCCGGACAAGACCCCTGCCCCCACCGACGACCCGGCGATGGAGTATTACGAGCACACCCTCGGCGAAGGCGAGACCCTCAGTGCCGTGATGGATGCCTACAACAAACAGCATGGCCTCAAGATCCGGCTCGCCCACGTGCTCAAGGCCAATCCGTCCGTCAAGGATCCCAAGAAGCTTCGTGTCGGACAGAAGCTCCGCATCCCGGCGATCAAATAGCCCTCCATGAAGTTCCTCCGTCGGATCCACCTCTACCTGGGAGTCCTCTACGCTCCGTTGCTGATCTTCTTCCTCGGCACCGGATGGTACCAGGTGGTGAATCCGGACCGGCTCAAGTCCACCTCCGAGGCGGAGACCTGGGTCCAGAAGATGCGCGTCATCCACACCGACCAGATCTATCCAAGGGACGATGCGGCGGGGACGATCGCTTCTCCCCGACTCTTCCAGTGGCTGGTTTACGGCATGTCGGCCGCCCTGCTGTTGGCAACCGTGGTTGGGTTGATCCTCGCCTTCCGCTCGGTCAAACCGCGCTGGCCGGTGTGGCTGGCCCTGGTCGCCGGCCTCGCCCTCCCGGTCCTCGCCCTCTGGCTGGGAAGCAAAGGCCGATAGGCCCGGGCTCCGTTCCGGAAGGACGAGCATCGGAGCTCCACGAGTCCGTAACCACCGAAGCAATCGCCCACGAATCACACCAAACACACGAACCGGAACGCCTGACTCCAGGCTTCGTGTGCTTCGTGTGTTTCGTGGGCATCCTTCCCCCAAGCCGAGCGAGCCTCGTCACCTCGTCTCCTACCCGGTAGGCGTCGACGTGAGGAGACTCTGACTTCCATCCGGACGTACCCCGGCCCACGCATGTTCCGCGCCCGACTAGAATGAGCCTCGTCACCTCGTCGCCTACCGCCCCCCTCACCCAAACATCGGCAGGCGCACCGTAAAGGTCGTGCCCTTGCCTTCCACGGATTCAAACCGGATCTGTCCGTCGTGGAGTTCCACGCAACGCTTCACGATCAGCAGGCCCAGGCCCGTACCGGGCGTCTGCCCGACATTCGTTCCCCGATGGAAGGCATCGAACAGCCGGGCACGGTCGGCCTCGGGAATTCCAATCCCCCGATCCCGGACCTCGATCACGGCGTCCGTTCCCTCCCGACGGGCCGAGACTTCGACCGAGGTGCCCTCGGGGGAATACTTCACGGCGTTGGAAACCAGATTGGAGACGATGTGGCGGAGGAGGGACTCGTCCCCGGTCGAACCTTCGAGGGATCCGTCCGTCGTGACGATCACCCGGCAACGCCGGTGCGAAGCGGAATGGGATTCGTCCGCGAGCTTGTCGAGCAGCACGGGAAGATCGAGGGACGCCCGCTGACAGGAGGTCCGCCCCGCCTCGACGCGGCCGAGGAGCAACACCTGCTCCATCAGGCCGGACATGCGCAGGGTGGAATCGTAGATGTCGGTGAGGAGTTCCTCGCGCTTGTCGGTGGGGAGGCGATCCAGGTAGTTCCGCAGCAGTTCGACCGCGCTCATGGCAATCCCGAGGGGCGTGCGGAACTCATGGGACACCATCGACACAAACCGGCTCTTCAGCTCGCCCAACTGGCGTTCGGCTTCCAGCGCACGCTGGAGCTCCTGCTCCGTCCGCCGGAGCTGCGAGTTGGCGTCCTGCAATCCCACGTTGGCCGATTCCAGTTCCACCGTGCGTTCCGCCACCCGGGTCTCCAACTCCGAGTTCAACTGGCGCAACCGTTGGTCGTTCTCCCGCAGGCTCGCCTCGAAACGGTCGCGCTCGCTGTGTGCCACCTGCTCCTGCAGGACCCGACGTCGCAGGACCCAGACCCACACCGCCAGCAGCAGTCCCACCGGAACCACGACCCGGATCAGGTTCGCGGCGGTCCACCACGGTGCACGCTGGATCAACCGGACCTGTTCCGCACCCGATGCCATCAGCTGG
>CAMCFL010000487.1 GCA_945873715.1 Akkermansia muciniphila | reverse complement strand
ACGCCGCTGCGGAAGGGACTCGGCCCCCACAGCCCCATCAGGTCGGGGGTCGAATGATTATGGGTCGAGCACACCACCACGTAGTCGAGCTTCCAGTCGGCCGGAACCCGTTGGCGCACCCGGATCACGTCGTCATGGAAGAATCCGATGGAATCGAGGGCGACAATGCCGACGCGGGCATGGCCATTGTCGATCACGAGGGCGTCCGCCGAGAGCGGGTCGTGGATGTTGGTCGCAGAACGGTTCTGGCTGAATCCGGCCATCCAGACCGGGCGCGCCGGATCGGAGAGGTCGGGGGTGATGTCGACCGACCCGAAACCGACCTGCAAAGGCCGTGGTTCCTTTCCTGCACCGGTGCCGCCAATGGCCACCTCGACCTTGTATCCGGGGAAGCGATCGTGCGTGACGATCAGGAAGCGGGCAACGGCAGCCAGGGTCAGTACGAGGAGGAACAGTCCGGCATAAGCGAGAAGCCGGACGATCCAGGAACCGATGGAGCGACGCCTTACGGGGCCGCCGACAGGAGTGGGTTGCGACATGGGGGCAGAACCGGTTTCAGGGATGGGAATTCAGACGGGGCAGGTGGGGTTCCTGAAAATGCAGGTCCATTCGGTCATCCGCGGTAAACGACGGCCACCCCGAAGTCGGTGATGATCTTCTGCGTCCCCATCTCGACGTAGCTGTAGTTGACCGTCGTGATGCTGACGATGTTCTCCTCGCCGACCTGATTGAGGAACTCCGTGACGTCGGCATCAAAATTGTCGTGGCCGACCTCCTTGCAGTCGGAGTGCCGGATCGTCCGGAGGCGCAGGAGCTTCTTGCCGTCGATCTTGGCCTGGGCATCGAGGGTGGGCAGCGCCTTGCGGATCAGGGGCGCGACCGGCTTGTCACTGACCGGCACGGCGAACTTCTTCTCCGTTGCGTCCGGCCGGGGATTCGGTGGGGCGGGAGGTGCGGGGGCCACCGGGGCTGGGGGAGGGGTGGGCGGCGCGGCGGGGATGTTGAACTCACGGTTGCAGGCCGGGCAGGAAATGATTTCGCCGGCGGCGCCGGAGTCCACTTCGAGCTCGGTCTGGCAATGCGGGCATTTGAATACGATATCCATGGCAGCGAGGGGTGTCAGGGAAGAGGTCTAGCTCGGTCTGGCTCCGGGGGGAAGCCTGAGGGTGGGACGAATATTGCCTACTCCCCCGGGACCCGCTGGATGCGCGCGCCGAGCTTCTCGAGTTTCACTTCCATCCGTTCGTACCCGCGGTCGAGATGATACACCCGGTGGACCTGCGTCCGTCCCGAGGCGGCGATGCCGGCGATCACCAGGGCGGCTGAGGCCCGGAGATCACTGGCCATGACCTCGGCACCGCTCAGCGGGCGTCCGCCCTTGACGATGGCGCTGGGCCCTTCGACGCCGATGTCTGCACCCAGGCGCATGAGCTCCGAGGCGTGCATGAAACGGGATTCGAAGATGCGTTCGGTGAGGATGCTGGTGCCGGGAGCGAGGCACATCAGGGCCATCAACTGCGCCTGCATGTCGGTCGGGAATCCGGAGTAAGGCATGGTCGTCACATCGACCGGCCGGAGCGCCCGTGCCGAACCGACCGTCAGAGCCCCGCCACGACGTTCGATGGGGACGCCCGCTTCCTGGAGTTTGTCGAGGACCGCCCCGAGGTGGTCCGGCCTCGCCCCTCGCAGGATGACTTCCCCACCACTGGCGGCCGCCGCCACGGCGAACGTGCCCGCCTCGATCCGGTCCGGAATGACCTCATGCTCCACGCCGCCCAGCGCGCGGACGCCGGTGATGGTGAGGGTTGGGCTGCCGGCACCCTGGATGCGCGCACCCATGGCGTTGAGGAAATCAATCAAGTCGACCACCTCCGGTTCGCAGGCGGCGCTCTCGATGACCGTCACGCCCTCGGCCAGAACGGCCGCCATGATCACATTCGCCGTGCCCAGCACCGTCGGCCCCGCACGGCCTCCGAGGAAGACCATTGCGCCCGACAGTTCCGGAGCGGTGGCATGGATGTATCCGCTATCGATGCGGATCTGGGTGCCAAGGCAACGAAGTCCCTTGAGATGAAGATCAATGGGGCGCGTGCCGATGACGCAGCCGCCGGGGAGCGAAACCGTCGCCTGATGCAATCGGGCCAGGAGCGGTCCCAGGATGCAGATGGAACCGCGCATCTTGCGGATCAGGTCGTAGTCCCCGGTGCTGGTGATGTTGGCTGCCCGCACCGTCAGGGTGCTGCCGTCGAAGTCCACCTCGGCTCCCAGTGAGCTGAGGATGCGGCACATGAAACGCACGTCGCTCAGGTCGGGGACACGCCGGATCACGCAGGTTTCCGCCGTGAGCAGGGTGGCAGCCATGATCGGCAACACGGCGTTCTTGGAGCCGCTGACCTGCACTTCGCCTCTCAGCGGAGTGCCGCCTTCAATCAGGAAACTATCCATGGTGGGAACGGTGCGGTACGTCTTCGCGGCTGGCCCCGAGGTGGGTCGCGGGATTCTCAGGCCGGGACGCACGGACGATGAGAAAGCGATCCCGCCCGCTCAAGTCTTTCCCGATGGAGATCTCACTCCATCCGTGGGCCCGGAAGAGTTCCACCAGCGCCCCCGCCTGTCCGTCGCCGAACTCCGCGAGCAGCCATCCCTGCGGTTGCAGCCACTCCTGAGCGCGTTGTGCCAACACCCGGTACGGGGCCATGCCGTCCGGCCCACCGTCCAGTGCCAGAAGCGGATCGTGATCCTTCACCTCGGGCATGAGTTCGAGGATGTCCGCGGACGGGATGTACGGGGGATTGGTGACGATCAGATCGAACCGGCCCAGGGTTTCGAGGGGAGATTCCGGCCCGAACGCGTCCATTGAATGGAATTGAACCCGGTCCCCGAGTCCCAGACGGACGGCATTGTTCCGGGCCACCCCCAATGCCGCCGGAGAGAGATCGATGGCATGCACTTCCAGGTCAGGACGTCCGTGGGCCAAGGCGAGGGCGAGGCATCCCGATCCGGTGCCGAGGTCGGCAATCCGGATTCCGTGTCGCGCCGGGAGTCGTTCCCGGGCGGCCAAGGCAAGTTGCTCGGTCTCCGGTCGGGGCACCAGCACGTCCCGGGTCACGCGCAGACGGAGGTCCAGGAAATCAGTCGTCCCCAAAAGGTGTTGCAGGGGGATCCGCAGGCACCGTTGCCGGACCCATTCCCTAAATTCTTCCGCCTGTTCCGCCGGGAGCGGATGGGAGTCACCGATCCGTCGACGCAACCGCGGGACGCCCGACACGTGTTCCAGCAGCAGTTCCGCCTCCAGTAGGGGCGAGTCGATCCCGGCCGATTCGAGAAGCGCCGAGGCATCGCGCAAAAGCGGTGCGGGATCAATGGAGCCGGCGGGCATGGGTGGCGATCGTCCGCCGGCAGCACCCCGGACGACAAGCTTTGGCTGGCCTGTTCCGACCGCAGGAGCCCATTCTGGCGCTGCCGCGGGTGTAGGCCGTCTCCTCAGACGGTGGGCCTTGCAACGCCCGCTGAGGGCAGCGGGCCTA
>CAMCFL010000486.1 GCA_945873715.1 Akkermansia muciniphila | reverse complement strand
AGAGACTGAACGCCGTGGGCGCTTCCCCCAGCGAAGTCAGGCAGTAGTCGTCGCTCAGGTAGTCGAGTCCCTCCAGAGCGCAGAGGAGCGAGGTGGTCGATTTGCCGGAACCGCCACGTCCGGCCAGAAGGACCGCGCCGGCAGGGTTCCCGACGCACCCCGCATGCAGGAGGCGCAGCCCGACCTCGGGAGCCCACCATTTGAGTATCGTCAGCAGCGGGGCCGCGTGCTGGTGGTTTGGAAGTTGCCGGGCGTCCGGCAGGATCCATGCACCCCTTCCCGAATCCGGATCAAACAGGTGAATCCCTTCGGCCCGCGTCACTCCGGCGATGCGGAATCCGTCGGTCCCACCGCGGACCGCCAATCGACCTGCGGTCGGGTTCTCCGGTGCGATCCAGGGACGGGGCGGCAGGGGGACGCCAGTTTCGGTTTCGTCCCAGGCGACCACGTCGAGATCGGGAGTGGCCTCCGACCCGGGCAGGTGGGCCAAGGCGGGTGGAATGGAGGCCGCCAGGGCAGAGCCGGCCGCCCGGATGCGCAGGGTGCGCCCGGCGATGCGACAGCGGAGGTCGAGCGGGCTCGCCTCACGTTCGGCGGCCCGGTCGAAGGCCTTGAAGAGGTGGTCCAGGTATTCGCGCAGGACGGCGCCCGTGGCCGACATGGCAGGTCTCAGGAGCCGGATCCTGGAGGTGGGCTCTGGTGGGGCCATCCCGTCACATCCACTTCGTGGACGGGATCCAGCAGGAGGAGATGTTGCATGTCGGAGTAGTGCTCCAGGCTGGGTGACAGGTAGGGGCCGGACGGGAGTGGAAGGGGCGGAGGTGGGGCGTCCGCGGATTCGACGGCGATCAGCAGTCCGTGGCTGAGGAGCGTCTCGACGAACGCGCTGGCATCGGCCCGGACCGTCTCCTGCGGAGCGCTGGTCGCGAGGGCGAGGGCAGCGGCGGCGGACTCGATGGAGTGGCCGGAGGTCAGCAGGCTCCACAAGGGGACCCCGGCATCGCGGAAGCTGTGGTAGTGGCCGGACTTGAGATTGATCGCGAGGACTTCCTCATCGAAGACCTCGGCGGAGACGTCGGGTTGGGCGATCTCGTAGGTGATCATGCGTGCGATGTTCCGGCGGTGGTGCGTTGAACACGTTGTTCCTCGTAGTAGGAGCGCTCGGTGTTGACCTCCCATGGATCGGCGGATTCGCCCAGGATCCGGTGGACGGCGGCGAGGCCGGTGAGCATGGAGTGATCCTGATTGTTGTACCGGTGTTGACCGTTGCGGCCGATGGTCTGGAAGTTGTTCAGGCTGGGGAGCCAGTTCCGCAGGGTGGTGAGGTGACGGCGGTAGGTGGTGTCGTACACGGGGTAGGCCTTGGGTTGGCGGATGACGACGCCTCAGTCGACGTCGGACGCATGCGCGAGACCGAGTTGTTCCACCTCCCTGGACGCGAGTCGGACCAGGTCTTCGTCGCGCAGGTTCCAGGTGTGGTCGCCGCGATTGCAGAAGTATTCCATGCCGATCGACGAGGTCCCGGGATCGGGGACCATGTCGGCGCTCCAGTTCCCGAAATTCTGGATGCGGCCAACGCGGACATTGGGGCTGTGGATGTACAGCCAGTTGTCGGCAAAGAGGCCGGCGCGGCGGAGGACGAGGCCGACCAGGATGAAGTCGCGGTAGCGGAGTGAGGCCGCGGCGTGGAGGACCTCGGGGGGAGGGCTGGGTCGGAGGCGGCCGATCAGGTCATCGAGCGCCATGGTACTGATGAAGTGGTCGGCGTGAACGTCGTGCGGCGGGAGATTGCCCGAGCGCGCGACGACATGGGTGACGCGGTGGCGATCGTGATGCACCTCCTGGACCTCTTCTCGTGTCCGAACGGTGCCGCCGAGTGCGGTGATCCGGTCCTGGAGTTTCTCCCACATCATGCCCGGGCCAAGTCGGGGGTAATTGAACTCGCGGATCAGGGATTTGGGGCCGGAATCCTTTTTGGGGAGGAGGGCCTGCCGGACCGCGGATCCGAAGGACAGATCCTTGATGCGTTGGGCGGCCCATTCCGCGCGGATCTCGTGGCAGGGGATGCCCCAGACCTTTTCGGTGTAGGTCTTGAAGAAGGTCTCGAACAGGCGTCGGCCAAACCGATTTGTGACCCAATCCTCAAATGATTCCTCCTGTTGGTTCCGGCGCATGCGTGCGCCGGTGAAGCTGAGGATGGCGGCGGAACTCTGGACCGGACCGAGGTTGCGCAATGTTTCCCAGATATCGAGCGGGTATTGGTAGAACTGTTGGTCGTAGAAGATCCGTGAGAGCCGCTGGGTCCGCCTGAATTCGGATCCAAGGGTTTCCTGCCACAGGGTCTCGACCTCGGGAACCTTGGTGTAGAATCGATGTCCGCCGATGTCGAAGCGGTAACCCCGATGGACTTCGGTCCGGGCAATGCCGCCGACGCGTTCTCCGGCCTCGAGGACGAGGGGACGGATGCCGCGGCGGGTGGCCTCGAAGGCTGCGGTGAGTCCGGCAGGACCGCCCCCGATCACGACGAGATCCTGCGTGCGCGCCTGCGAAATCATACGTTTGAAACGCGGGGGGCGGAGATTTGGTCCCGGTAGTGAAGGACCGTTCCCATCAGGGCAGCCAGGCCGCATTGGACGTAGAACACGGCGTGCCAGGGAATGGTCCAGAGGGCGAACCAGGGGCTTCGTGTGCGCGCCACAAACGCATAGAAGCGTCGGTTGATCCCGATCATGGAGGCCAGCGACAAGCCCGTGGCGAGGAGCGCCGCAGGAAACCAGAGGGCGATCACGAGGGAGCCCAGTGCCACGGCACAGGCGAGCGTGCTGAGTCGCGCGGTCCGGTCAACGCTCAGGTCGCCTGTGAGACGTTGCCGACGGAGGATCAGGCGCGTCCACGGGATCCCGCGTCGAAACAGATCGGTTCGGAGCAGGTTTGCGACCGTCCATTTCTTGAGATGCTTGCCCTGGAGATCCTTGACGAGCCGGATCCGGTGTCCGGCATCCGAGAGACGGCAGCCAAGTTCAATGTCCTCGATGGACGGGACGGCGAAGGAGGGGTCGAACCCGCCGAGGGCGCGGAATGGCGCCAGGCGGACGGCTCCGAGACCGGCCCAGAAGGTGGAGGCCTCCTCTCGACCGTGCTGGTGGACGTAGTGATGGAGGAGATTGCGGTACTGGGAGAGGAATCCCGTATCGCCGGGATCCGCATCGTAGGAGCCGAAGACGGCCGAGAGTCCGGGATCGGAGGCAAAGAGCTCCTGGATCCGCCGCAGGGTGCCGGGTGGGATCACGACATCGGAGTCGACGAAGCAGACGATGTCACCGGTGGCGGCAGCGGCACCGAGATTCCTCGCGACGGCGGGGCCGGACTGGAAGGGAACCTGGAGCAACAGCGTGGATTCCGGGAGCCAGGCGAGTTCCTCGGTGGGCACAGGCACGTCTGCGACGACGATGACGTGGACGGGGCGGGGGGAAAGCGCGCTCAAGGCGGCCAGCGCCGGTCGGGAGTGCTGGAGCGGACCGTGGATCGGCATG
>CAMCFL010000485.1 GCA_945873715.1 Akkermansia muciniphila | reverse complement strand
GATAACTCTCGTGACCGGGACGGAAGTAGAACACCCGCCCCTTCCCCACCTTCCACACGGCACCGCTCCGGAACCATTCGCCCGTGGCCCAGCGCTCCTCCAGCACCACTTCATCGGGCGCGGGAACATGGAAGGGCTCATCGTACATCTCGGTCTGCGACAGCTCGAACCGCGCCGGCAGATCCCGCGCGATCGGGTGGGTCGGCAGGAGCACCCGGATCTCGCTCGGCTTTCCGTCGCCCCGATACGCCGGGAAACAGCAGTTCGGCAGGGTCAACTGCACCTCCACCGGCCCGGCGACCGGCTTGCGGTAAAGGACCGAGGGCGAAAGGCGATCCGTGTACTTGGGCGCGATCAGCGCTCGGGGAAACAGATCGGACTCCTTCACCACTGCCGTCGCCCGTTCCGAGGGAGGCAATGCCGTCAGGGCATCCTGTCGGGCCCGCTCGTTCATCGCCTCGACAAACGGACGCGACCAGTGCGCCGAATGCAGGGCGATCAACTGCAACCGCCCTTCGCGGATCCGTCGGACGAGGTCCTGCGCCACCGCCGGCTCGATCTCCATCTGACGAACGTGCCCCCACCACACCAGCACATCCGTCTGGTCCAACCCACCCAACCCCTGCGCCGGGTCATCCAGTGCGGCGGAGGTCACCGTCAGCCCGGGAAGCGTGCGCAGGTGCGACGCGATCTCGTTCCCCAGCCAGTTCGAGTACGCCTCCTTCTGCTTCGGCTGCCGTTCATCCCACACCAGCACCCGGATCGGTCCGTCTGCCGCGGTCACCCGGAACAACATCACGCCCACCAGCAGGAGGCCGGACCAAGCCAGCGAGAGGACGCGTCGGAACAGGGAAAGCGGATTCATGTCTCCACACTCAAACCCGACCGGTCGAAAGATGAAACCGGGAATCCAGTCTCCGTTCCCGCCCGGGCGCATCTTGGGTTTGTTGTCACGAATGTAGGCCCGCTGCCCTCAGCGGGCGTTTTCACATCGCCGCCTGAGGGCAGGCGGCCTACACGCATGACAAACTCAAGATGCACCCTTCCCGCTGCTTGCGATCCGACGGAGAGGTCGAAGGCCCGGGAGGCGAGACGATGGCACGCATCCACGACCAATCCACGCGGGCGATCAATGCATGCCGTGGGAGAGCCCTTGATCCGCGGTTCACCGAAGCGGCCCACGAATCCCACCCATCACCCGAATGAGGGCGGTGATTCGTGTGTTTCGTGTGCTTCGTGGGCAACCACCTTTTGGTTTCCGCTCTGCGTTCCCTGCGGTCTCCGCGGTGCTTCTGCTCCCCCCTTCAACCCAGGCCCGAGGGCCCCGCAATCGCGATCACACTTTGCAAAGTGTGATCGTCCTTCCGGGCTGCGCCGCAGGACCACACTTTATAAAGTGTGGTCGTCGATCCCGGTCGACTGGGCTTCATGCCGGGACCATGAAGCAGAGCTTTTTGGGGACATGCGCAAGTCACCCATCCGATCGGGGATCAGGGACGGGGCTCAAGGCATCACCGCCGCCCGAGCACGAATCCCAAACCAAACCGGACCCAGAGCGGAATCGTGATGAACCCGAGGATCGAGGTCGCGACGACGACGCGGACGGCGGTGAGGGTGTCCCCGCCGTAATGACGGGCGAGGACGACGGGAAACACGGCCGCCGGCATGGACGCCTGGATCACGAGGACCTGCTTCAACTCGATCGACGCCGGCAGGTAACGGGCCGCCAGGAAGAGCAGCACGGGCGCAGCGCCACAACGCACGGCGCAGGCACTCAACATCAGGCGCCATCCGCCTCCCGAACGCAGTTGCGGCGTGGTTTCTGCGAGAGTGGCCCCGATCAGGATCAGTCCCAGCGGAAAGCAACAGGCCGCCAGCATGTGATTGGTGGTCTGGATGAAGGCGGGAAACCGCATTCCCGCCAGATTCAGCAGCACGCCTGAGACAATCGCCACCATCGGCGGATTGATGAGTTTGCGCCACTCGGTCACACCCGCGTGCCCCAGGGTCACGAGGCCCACCGTCCACATGGCGGTGTCGACGCCCAAATTGTGGAGGAAGAGGACTCCCGTCGTCTCACGGGGGAAGAGTTGGATGATCAACGGCAACGCGGCATAGCCGTAATTCTGGAAGCCGGCGGCGCAGGCAAAGGTCCGCTCCTCCTTCACGGTCCGGGCACCGCTCCAGCGTCGGAATCCCCACGCCACGGAAACCCCGATCAACACCCCGCAGAATCCGAAGAGCGGCGGCAACAGGAGGTTGTCGGCGCGGCGCAACGCCTCGTTGTTGAGGACGTTGTCGAGGATCAGGCAGGGCGTCAGGACATTGACCACCACGCGGATCAGGCTTTCGTCCGCCTCATGGGTCAGCCAATCCGCCTTGCGCAGGAAAACCCCCACCACCACGAGGCAGTAGGCCGGCATCACCGCCGAGAAAACCGTCCAGAAATCGATCATCAGGTCCGCGTCTACCCCGACGCGCCGTCAGCGTGCCTGCGCCACGGACAGTTCCGAGAGGAAAATCCCCGACCCAGAGAAGGGGAGCGGAAGTTTTCAGATTCAAGATTCAAGTCGTCGCGGGTTCTTCGATCGCGATGGAGGCCGGCGAACGCCCAGCCGTTGGCTTGAAACTCCCGTTCTTGAATCTGGGAACTTGCCGCCCCGGGCCATTCGCCCGACGGAGGGCATCTTGAGTTTGTCATGGATGTAGGCCGCCTGCCCTCAGGCGGCGATGTGAAAACGCCCGCTGGGGGCAGCGGGCCTACAACGGTGACAACAAACTCAAGATGCACCCGCTCCAACGCCCACTACCCCGCGACCAGATGATCGAGCAGGGCCTCGAACTCGGCGTGCTGCAATCGGCGGAGGAACAGGACCACGGGATCCGTCGCGGGTTGCCGGACCACGGTCTCGAGGGCGTCCACCACGGCGAGGGGATCCAGCGTACCTGACAGGACCAGACGCTTGGCCAATCCGGTGGTGGCATCGGTCCCGGCCAACTGAATGACCCGGGGGGTCAGTTGACGGTAGATCGGATGATCCCCCACGCGCCGGTACCAATAGCGGGCATTCCAGAAGTCGGGTTCACGCCGGTGGACGATGGCGTGGATCAGGGCTCCCTCAGCGTCGATCATGTCCTGCACAAGGTCATGCGCCTCGTTGTGATGATCGTGATAGAGCAGACCGGCGGCGACGACGCGATCGGTGGTTTCCGGCCCCAAGGCCAGGTCCCCGCACAGGCTGCGCAGGCGAACCTCCAGCGGACGGCACGGCGACACGCCTGGCCGGGGCCCCTGTTCGAGGTCCGGCAGTTCCGGCGTGCGCAGCAGATTCCAAAGGGCCGCGACACGCTCGGGCGTAGTGGTGCAAGTCATCGGGAGAACTGGGTCGATACTCAGACGCAATCTTCCCCCCGTCAAACCCAAGGTGAAATTCGGCCTTGCCGACGCCTCCTCCTTTCGTAGTCCTAGGGGAAACATGACGACTGTTGTGCCCTCGTGAATCCGACCGACCTGCGGGGAATCCTCCGCTACA
>CAMCFL010000484.1 GCA_945873715.1 Akkermansia muciniphila | reverse complement strand
TTCGTGTGTTTGGTGTGATTCGTGGGCAATCGACCCGCGGAGGATGGAACTGAGGGGCGGCGGGACTTGAGTCGATCCGGGTCCAACCCTCGCGGCGAGGACCACGGGCATGGAAAGCTCGCCGGTCCGCAGCGTGACGGAGCGGGCGAAAGCGGCAGCTGACGCTGCGCGCCCTCCAGGACGCTCCCGCGCCGGACGCAGGCCCTATTTCAGGCCCCGTCGGATCTCCGCTTCTCCGCTCCTCCGCGGCCATCCCCCGCCCCAGACCGTGAGCCCAGTACCGGCGGGCCGCCGGATACCCCCGTCCGACGCGCTCGACGTGGCGATCGTCCCTCCGACGGGTCCGGCGTCATCGCGCGGCGACTGCGGCGCCGTCCACGGTGAGGTCGGACCAGTAGGCGAACTCCCATTCCCAGTTGTTGGCGGCATTCTCCAGGCGGAGCTCGACTTCGCGTCCGGCGAAGCGGGAGAGGTCCACCCGGACGTTCACCCACCGGTCGCCTTCATGGTTCACCGACTGCCGCTGCACGACGGTGCCGTCGATGCGCACCCGGAGTTCCCAGTCGCCCTTCTCATGGGCCGCCACCGCGAAGCGCAATTGGGGATTGCCGGCACCCAGCTTGATCCGACGGACGATCGCCGCGGGCTTCTTGTCCGAGAAGGGATGGGTCACGAGGACATTGCGGCGACCGGCAAACTCGGGAAGCCGGGCTGGGGTTCCCTGGAAATCGGGCAGGTCGAGCTGCCATTCCGGTGCCCAGAGGGCAACGCTCTCGCCATCTGTTCCCGGGGTCAGCGCGGCAGAGTCACCGGCTCCCCCGGTCAATTCCTTCCGGCGCTCGTCATTGAACGGTTTGCCATCCTCCGGCGGCGCGAGGATGTACCAGATCAGATTGCGGAAATCGGCGTCGGGAATCTGCTCCAGACCCTCGGGCATCACCGAGTTCTCCGAGACGGTCATCGACTGGACATCGGCCTTGGAAATCACTTCTTCGACGGGACCGGCCATCAGGAGGCGCACCCGGGAAGCGCTGTTCTCCACCACCCGCCCACCGAGCGTCCGGCCGTCCCGGGTCTCGACGACGACGTTCTCGTAGCCTTGTCCGATGATCTCATTCGGGTGGATGACATGGTGGAGGAGGGCATCGAGGGAGCTGCGCCCGACCCCGGTCAGGTCGGGTCCGACCTCGGCTCCTTCGCCATGGAACCGGTGGCAGACCAGGCAGGTCTTTCGGGCCTGCTCCCGGCCGGCCGCGAGATCCACGGGGCCACTGACGACGACCTTCCGCTTCTCGGCGATCAGTCGTAGCTTTTCAGTGCTGGTGGCATTGACCTTGCCGAAGAGTTCCACGGCCTTCACGCGTTCCGACTGTTCCTTGGTTCCGACCAGGGTGCGGATGACGGTCGGCGGCAGGTCGCCCCGCTTCACCGTCCCCTTTTCCACGGCACCAAACAATTGCCAGCGCCATTGCCAGCGGGTGGTGCAGAGTTCCGCCACGGCCCGACGGACGGACGGAGTCATCGCCGACCAACCGCTCAACAACTGTTGTCCGGTCTCATCAACCCCTACCTCTCCCAGCGCGCGCACGGCTTCCAGTCGGACGGCATCGGGAGCGCTCCCCCGCGAGACCTGGAGCAGCGCCCGCCGCAACTCGTCGCTCCGGCTCTGGCGCGCTGAACGGATGGCAGCCATCCGATCCGCCTCGGATGCGGAATCGTCCACCACCCGTGCGAGCGAAGCCTTGAGGGCCGCGGCATCGCCCCAGAGCGAACCCAACTGCTGGGCCCGCGAAGCGATCTCCCGCTTGGAATGATGGAGGAGGCGCGAGACGTTCGCCTGCGCTTCCTTCGACGGAATCTGGGCCTTGCCCCGTTGACCATCGATCAGGCCACTGAGCACCGGCACCATCAGCGGTGATTCGGCATCGAGTGCCCCGACCAATTCCACCGCCTTCTCCAGCACCCTGGGCTCACGGGCATCGCAAAGGCGACGCATGGTCTTGTAAGCGAGTTGGCCCGACAACGGCATGAACTTCGGGGCACTCTCGCCCAGCCATCCCACGGTCAGCTCCGGATCGCGCATGACCAGGGGTTCCACGGCCATCCAGAGCAGGAACGGGAAGTCCCGATCCTGGCTGTCCTTGGTCTTTGCCAGCAGCACTTCCAGGATCCCGGTGATCGAGGCCGCCGTGGTTTCAAGGTCATGCTTCGGCGGCGTGTTCACCGTCAAAGCGCCGCTCGTGAACTGTCGCACCGCCGTCGCCACGGCCGAGCTCACCGTGATGTCGTCATCGGCCGCCAGGCGCATCAACCGCGCCACCGTGGCTTCCGAAGCGTCGTTGCGTTCGCCGGTGAATCGCGCCGCCCAGGCCCGCACCGAGGGCAGGTCCGACGTCGCCGCCACGTCCAGCACCGCGTCATCGGCCAACCCGGTGCTGAACAGGGTCCACAGCGCCGCCAGGCGCGCATCCTCACCCGGACCGGCGGTCAGCATGGAAACCATTGCCGCCTTCTGCGAAGCCACATCCTTTCGTCCTCCCAGAACCCGCTGCGCCATCCGGCGCTGCCACACATTGGGATGCTTGAGCAGGGCGACCAGTTGGTCGGTCCCGGCCTTCCCGAGGTCCATTCCCGCGGGACTAGGTGCCAGGGCCTTTCCGGGTTGATCCCCGACGTGCACCACCCGCCAGATGCGACCACGCTCGCGATCAACCCCGGCGGGATCGGCGTTGGCATTCTGGTAGCACGGGTACCGGTCGTACCAATCCATGATCCAGACGGCACCGTCCGGGCCGATCTGGGTGGAGACGGGCATGAACCAACCGTCGTTGGCGCGTACGAAGTCACGGACGAAGTCGGCCTTGAACGTGCTTCCGGCAACGGTCAACCGATCCTGGTGGATGGCGTTGTCATGGATGTTTCCCTGCAATGCCATGCCGCGGTGCTCGGCCGGATACTGGTCGCCCTGATAGATCGTGATGCCCGCGTAGGCGGCCATGTGATGCCGATGATCGACGATGCTCGGGAGCAATTCGTAGGCGTACGGATAGGGCGGTTGTCCCGCCTGACGCGCGTACAATCCGCCTGGGGCCAGATGGAACAGATGGTCGATGACGCAGGCGCTGACGAAGGCGTTTCCACGGGCATCGAAATCAACGCCCCACGGGTTGGAGGTTCCCTCGGAATACACCTCCATCTGGCGCGACTCCGGGCGGTACCGGGCGACACCGGCCGTCAGGACCACCGGTTCGCCAGGCTGATCGGGGTTCACCGCCCGGGTGACCGTGAACACACCATGGGTCAGGTACATCCGGCCGTCGGGCCCCCAAGTGAAGCCATTCAACAGCTCATGCCGATCCTCCATCCCGAACCCCGTCTGTACGACGGTCTTCCTGTCGGCAACATCATCGCCGTCCGTGTCCTCCACCCAGTAAAGGTGCGGGGCCTGCCCGACAAACACGCCGCCATTGGCGACCAACACGCCGGTGGCCAGACTCATGCCGTCGAGGAACACCTTCACCGAATCCACGCGACCATC
>CAMCFL010000483.1 GCA_945873715.1 Akkermansia muciniphila | reverse complement strand
AGCCGTGCGCATCTTCAACGAACGCAATATCGACGACCTGATCGTGGTCAACGCACGGCGGGAACCCGTCGGGCTCGTCGACAGCCAGGATTTGCCCCGGCTCAAGCTCCTCTAGCCCGGTGCCCCCCTTTCCCAACAACATCTATCTGCTCGCCCTCATCGGCGCGCTGCTGGCCACCGGTCTTTCCGTGCCCTTCTGGCGAAGCCTCTGCCAACGCTGGAACTGGGTCGATGACCCCGGCCATCGGAAGATCCACTCCACCCCGACCCCGCTGGCGGGCGGATGGGCCCTCTTCACCGGCCTGTCCGTGGTCCTCATCGGCGGTTGCCTGGCGATTGCCGCCCGATGGATCGAACCCACTTCTTTGGAACGGATCGCCTACGGACTAGGCAAACGGGCTCCGCAACTGATCGCCATCGTCCTGGGTGCCGCTGGCATGCTGGCCGTCGGCACCTGCGACGACCGCTACGAACTCAAGGCCTGGGTGAAGTTCGGAGCCCAGTTCCTCATCGCGTTGATCGTCGCCGCTGCCGGGGTCCGGGTCACCCTGTTCATTCCCAACGTGGCCTTCTCCTATGCGGTGACCATCCTGTGGATCCTCACCGTGACCAACGCGCTGAACCTGAGCGACAACATGAACGGCCTGTGCGCCGGATTGGCGGCCGTCGCCGCCTTCTACCTCGCCAGCTTCGCCGCCCGGCATGGTCAATATCTCGTGGCCGCCTTCGGCTTCCTCCTGCTGGGTGCCCTGCTCGGCTACCTCCCGTTCAACTTCCCCCGCGCCTCCGTCTTCCTCGGCGACGCCGGCAGCCATCTGGTCGGATTCCTGATCGCCATCCTCAGCATCCTCCCGCACTTCTACGCCGAGCGCCACGACGCCACCAATCGCCTCGCCGTCCTCAATCCCCTGTGGGCCCTCGCCATCCCGCTCCTCGACGTCGCCCAGGTCACACTCTACCGGACCCTGACCGGAAAGCCCTTTTGGATCGGGGACACCAATCACCTCTCCCACCGACTCGCCCGCACCCGACTCGGCAAGACCGGAGCCGTCGTCGTCCTCTGGATCGCCGCCCTGGCCATCGGATCGCTCACCCTGTTCTGACGGTTGTAGGCCCGCTGCCCTCAGCGGGCGGACCTCTCATCGCCGCCCGAGGGCAGGCGGCCTGCAGCAGCAACAAACTCAAGAGGCACCCTCCAGCACGACACTTTCGATATTGGGATGCCGCCCCATCCCCCCTAGACTTCACCCATGATCCTTTGCGGTATCAGCGACGAAGCCGGCAACACGCTCGCCTCCCAGATCCAGGCCACCCGCGAACTGGGCTGGAAGCATCTCGAGATGCGCAACGTGGTCGTCGACGGCTTCGCCAAGGGAAACTTCCACGACATCCCGGAGGCCGCCTTCGAGCGCGCCGTCGAGGAACTCGACACCGCCGGGATCCGCGTCCTCTGCTTCGCCTCCACCATCGGGAACTGGGCCAAGAAGATTGAAGACCCCTTCGAAATCACCATCGCAGAGGTGGAACGGGCCATTCCCCGCATCCAGCGCGTCGGCGCCAGGTTCGTCCGCATCATGAGCTACAAGGTCCGCGAGTCCGACGACCAGATGGAAGAGGAACGCTTCCGCCGACTCCGCGAGGTCGTGAACCGGTTCCGCGAAGCCGGAATCCAACCGGTGCACGAGAACTGCATGAACTACGGCGGCATGAGCTGGCAGCACGCCGAGCGCCTCCTCGAAAACGTCCCCGGACTCCAGTGGGTCTTCGACACCGCCAATCCGGTCTTCAATCTCGACCGCTCGAAGCCCGAGCCCCGACCACGCCAGGACCCCTGGGAATTCTGGACCCACGTCCGTGACGCCAGCGTCCACATCCACGTGAAGGATGCCCGATGGAACACGGAAAAGAATGACGCCGACTACACCTTCCCAGGCGAGGGCGACGGAGCGGTCGAACGAATCCTGCGGGACGCCTTCAGCCGGGGATACGATGCGGGCATTTCCATCGAACCCCACATGGTGGCCGTCTTCCACGATGCCAACGCCGCCGCCCAGGACGACGCGCTCCGCGCCAACTATGTCGAGTATGGCCAACGCCTCCAGGCCCTGATCCAGCGCCTCCAGCGGGACTGAAGACCTCTTCCGTCTCTCCTCGGGCAGGGATCGACCGGAAGCCTGCCGGTCCATGTCGATGCAGGCGCTGACCGGGTGGATCTTGAGCTGGTGCTCACGGATGTCGGCCCGCTGCCCTCAGCGGGCGTTTCCTCATCGCCGCCTGAGGGCAGGCGGCCTACATCCACGACCAACTCAGGTTGCACCCACCTCACTCGCCCGACGCCATCGCCAGTCGTTCGCGGTACACCTTCCGGGCATGATCGTAGGCGACCACGGCTTGCGCGTGTTCCGCCCCCTTCATGAAGCGTTCCTTGTTCTTCCAGCATTGCTCCACCGAATCCAGGCACCATTGGATCGAACGACGGGACGCCCGCACCGGCTTGTCCGCCACGGTCACCCAGATCGGATTGGTATGCGCACTGGGCAGGATGCGGACCGCCAGCCAACTGCTCTGGTCGATGTCGGCCTCGAACTCGAGATCCCGCTGGGTCCCGTCCGCCACGATCATCTGCTTCCCCACCGGAACGCCGTTCCGCAGCAACTCGACGGGCACCTCCCGTGTTGCGCCCTGACGCGCCCGCTCAATGTGCCAGTAGGGCTTCTCCGAGTAGTGGCGCGAAGAGATGGACGGATCGGGCGTTTCATCCAACCGCGCCGCCACCCGCACCTTCGCGCGGACCTTCGTGGGCGCTCCCACCGCCAGTTCACTCCCGCCCACACCCATCTCCGCCTGCTTGCCGGCGGCCTCGGCCCTGAAATCCATCAGGTGACTGAACCCGTCTCCGACATAATTCCGGCCAGCGCGGATCCCTTCGCACCAATCTTCATAGCTCCACTTGGGAGGTAGCTTTACATAACTGCGTCCCAGCCCCACCCGATCCCCGTAAATGCAGGGGAAGTCCGTCTCGCCGCTGATGCGGGTGCGGAATCCGGCGTTCAGGGTGTGATACCAGATGTTCAATTCCCACACATAGGGCGTGTCGACCGTCGACATGAAATCGACGGCGGGAACCAGCTTGCCATCCGGTCCCGGAACCTCGTGAGTCACATCGACGATGTATTCGTTGGCCCCGATGCCGTTGAAGGGCGGGATCTCCAGATTGGGAAGCTCACCCGTCTTCACCTCCAATCCCCATCCCGAGTGTGCCGGCCCACAGAGCGCCCCCTGCTTCTTTCCCCAGGCCAACGTATTCAGGCAGAGCTTCGGCCAATGATGCTTCGAGTCGCCACCCGGATACATCTGGTCCTTGAGCTGCAACAGGCAGAGATGCCCGGACTCGTGTGAACCAAATCCGCTCACTTCAATGTCGTATCGGAGCAGGTAGGGAAACCGCGAAACTGGATCATCCACGCCGCGGAAGAACTGCTTCTGATAATCAAAGCACGGCCCCCAGGTCAGGTTCGCCCCGACCTTCAAGTCCTCCC
>CAMCFL010000482.1 GCA_945873715.1 Akkermansia muciniphila | reverse complement strand
TGGATCCCGGTTACAAGGAAAAGGTGCTCAATGCCGCGCGGGAAGCCCTCGGCCAGGCCGTCACCGGGCTCTCCCCGGCGCGCATGGCCATCCACGAGATCGTCGTCGATCCGAAAGGCCTCGTTGCCGACACCCGCAAGCCCGAGGTCTTCGACGCCGACCTGCGCGTCCTTCACTTCACCCGGCCAACGGACGGTTCGACGCTCGGTTCCCTGGTGGGTTGGGGTAACCATCCCGAGACGCCGTGGGCCGGCAACCGCGACATCACCGCCGACTTCCCGGGCGTCATCCGCCGGGCCCTGGCAGCGGGAATTCCCGGAACCAACGGGCTCTTCCGCCGGGGACTCGGTGGCAAGCACCTGTTCGTCAATGCCGCCGTCGGCGGCCTGATGACCACCCATCCGTCGACCGAAGTCATCGATCCCGTCACGGGCACCCACCTGAAGACTCCGTCCCACGCCAAGACCGACGCCGTTGGCCACCGACTGGTGATGCAGATCCTCGACCGCATCGCGTCCTCCAACGCCCCCGGGGTCGAATCTGCCCCCCTGACCGTCCACGCCCGGACCATGGACGTGAAACTGGAGAACACTGGCTTCCTGGTGGCCAGCGGACTCGGCCTGCTCGATCGCGGACATTCCCGCTGGATGCATTTCCGGACCGAGGTCGCCCTGATCACCCTGGGCGACGTCTCCTTCGCCTGCATCCCCGGCGAGATCTATCCCGAATTGGTCAACGGAGGGATCGTCCGTCCCCCGGGTGGCGACTTCGACATCGATCCCCTCGAGATCCCGCCGTTGCGCGAGATGATGCCCGGTCGGGTAAAGTTCGTGTTCGGCCTGGCGAACGACGAGATCGGTTACATCATCCCCCGGTCCGAATGGGACGTGGAAGCGCCGTATCTCTACGGCGGCAACCGGCCCTACGGCGAAGTGAACTCCTGCGGGCCCGACACCGCCTTCCGCATCCACGAAGCCCTGCGCGAACGCATCGAGGAATACCGCGCCGGGGCTCGGTGAGAGCGAAAGTCAGAGTCTCCTGCCGTCTCCTCCTACCCGTAGGAGACGAGGTCACGAGGCTCATTCTACCCCCTCGGGCAGCGCGCGTGGGCCGAGGATGCGCCCGAAACTTCCCGTCCCGCGGAATTTTCGTTGGCGGACGCCCAATCCATGGAAACCTTCCGGGCAGGTCCGATCCCCCATGGGATCCGGAACTGCTCCCCATGAATTTACTGGCGTCCATCACAGCGACCGCGGCCTGCATCCTGCACCCCTTCCGGCCCGCCGGTGCGATCCGGTCCAACCCCACCGCGACGTCCCGTTGGTTGGCCGGCCTGCTGAGCGGGTTCGCCATGGCCGCGCAACTCATCGCGGTCGAACCCACCGCGACCGACGAGGCCCGGCGCGGCCGGGAGTTGTACCTGAAGAATTGCTTCGCCTGCCATCAGATGAACGGACAGGGGATCCCCGGGGTGTTCCCGCCTCTGGCGAAGTCGGATTTCCTCACCAACGACGTCGACCGCAGCATCCGAATCCTCTGCGAGGGACTGGCGGGCGAGATCACCGTCAACGGGCGGCGTTACGCCAGCGTGATGCCGCCGGCGATCCTCAATGACGCGGACGTGGCGACGGTGTT
This sequence comes from Akkermansia muciniphila, assembly GCA_945873715.1. Classification (GTDB taxonomy): domain Bacteria; phylum Verrucomicrobiota; class Verrucomicrobiia; order Limisphaerales; family UBA9464; genus UBA6176. Next base: position 1,906 of record CAMCFL010000482.1, on the reverse strand, counting down.
GACCTACGTCCTCGGCAACTGGGGCAATCCCGGAACGGTCGTCACCGCCGAACAGGTCCGCGACCAACGCGCCAAGACGGCCTACCCGACCTTCGAACAACTCCAGCGCGCCAACCAATACCCGCCACTGCCCGCGGCCCCGGAAGGCTTTCGGTTGCGCGAGGTCGCCCGTTTGCCCTTCAAGCCGGTCCGGATCACCAGCGACGGCAAGGGTGGTCCGCTCTACGTGCTGACCGAGGGCGGCGACGTCTGGCGCCTCGATCCCGCCACCGGCAGCCTGCGCGTGCTCTTCTCCGCCAACAGCTACCTCGAACGTCGGACCGGCGATATCGGCGGCCCCCTCTTCGTCCTCGGCATGACACTCGATGCCCAGAAGCGGCTGTACGTGGCCTCGAACCAACAGAACCGGTCCAATCTTCCTCCACAGAACATCGTCACGATCTACCGCAGCACCGCCGTGCTCAACGGCGAACCCGCCGCGCTGAAGCCCTGGTTCCAGACCAACTATCCCGGCAGCCCCGCCTACATCCACGCGGTCGAACACATCGCCTTCGGCCCCGACGGATCCCTCTACGCCGGCAACGGCGGCCGCACCGACGGCGGCCTCACCACCACCGGGGGCGAATGGTACGGCGACGGCGAGACTCCCATCACCGGGTGCATCTGGCGCATCGATCCCGCCGTCGAGCCTCCCGTCCTGGAAGTGTATGCCCGCGGCGTGCGCAACGCCTATGGCTTCTGCTGGAATGATCGCGGCGAGATGTTCGCCACCGAAAACGGCCCCGATGCCGACGCGCCGGAGGAACTCAACCAGATCGAACGCGGCCGTCACTACGGCTTCCCCTATCGCTTCGCCGACTGGACGAGGAAGGCCTATCCCACCTCACCGGAACCCCCGGCCGGACTCGAGTTCACCCTGCCCATCGCCAATCTCGGACCGGACGGCGGTTTCGCCGGAACCCCGATGTATACCTTCGATCCCCACTCGGGGCCCGGCGGCATCGTCTTCCTGAACGACAGCTTTCCCGAGGGATACCGGGGCACGCTGCTCATGACCCGCTTTGGCAACTTCATCCAGAGCCCCAAGGCGAACTCTGGATTCGACCTCCTCCGTGCCACCCTCCAGCGGAATGCACAGGGTCACTACGAGGCGCACATCCACACGGTCCTGGCTCCCTTGGGACGGCCCATCGACCTGCATCTCGGCGGACCCGGCAAGGTGTTCATCGCCGAGTATTCCCGCGCGACCAGCGCTGGCGAGTCCTACGGCCCCTCCGGCCGGATCATCGAGCTGTCGGTGGACCGCAAGTGACGGGCCGGCCACGGTCGCGTCGCCCGGGAGTTCGGACTGACGGCGATCGCCGCCAGTTGCGTTGGGCCGATCCCGGCGGGTCCCTGGGCCGGACGTCGGTGGATCGGGAACTCGCTGGTGACCGGGCTGGAAGCCACGCCTGTTTATCCGCAGATGACGCAGATTCCGCAGATGGGAAGCCACTCGGCGTGCGTCGGGGACGGATCGTCCATCGGACCCTGCGGGTGGAGGAAATCAACCGGGAGAGGGCGTCTTGATCTGCGCCATCTGCGCCATCTGCGGATAGAACTTCGGTTCCCCGAATGCTCTGTCCGGGGACGGAGTGGTGGGCCCAGCAGGATTTGAACCTGCGACCAAAGGATTATGAGTCCCCTGCTCTAACCGCTGAGCTATGGGCCCGGACCGTTCCGCCGGCGTGCTTAGTTCAACCGGGTACGACGGCGTGGCAAGCTCATTATTCTCCGGTGTCGGCGGGAGTTCAAAAGGAGACTTGTTGTGGGAGCAAAATGAGACTCGTTCAAAGCGAGAACTTGCCGAGCACATCGGCCCAGCGGTTTTCGGGTGGTTTCGGTGGTGTGGAGACGACCCAGAATT